>JAFRJH010000154.1 GCA_017432385.1 Kiritimatiellia bacterium | reverse complement strand
CGCTGGCGCTTCCGTTGGTCGAATAGCTCATCGTCGTGCCGCTGCCGTTGTCGAACATGTAGTACGACATCTGGCTGCCGGCGGACTTGCGCTTCGAGACGATGCCAGCATTCGTTCCGTGGGTCTTCTGGTACGTCCACGCCTCGACTGTCAGCTTGGCGTGTCCGTCGAGGTTGGCGTGGTCGTCCGCGAAGAGTCCGCGCGCGCCACCGGCCGAGCCGAAGTCTACCGACTTCCCGGCTACGCCGGCGACGCCGTAGCCGATTCCCGATCCGTCGGCCGCGGTCAGGTCGCGCGAGACGTTGCTCGAGTCCGCGAGCGGGAGCTTCGGTTCGCCCATGTGCCAGACAGCGACGTAGTCCGAGTCCCACACGCTCTCCACCTTCGGGACGATCGGCTTCGCGCAGCCGTAGCGCGCGATGATCTTCGTGGAGGACGTAAGCGAAGGCACCTTCACCCACACAGTCGAGACCCCGTTCGTGTTCCAGGTGTCGATCTCGTGCGCGAGGAGCTTGCCGTTCGCGTCGGTAAAGCAGAGGTCAAGTCCGTCCTTCCTCTGGAAATCCGCGTAGCGGAAACCGTTTAGCCGCTCGGAGAGCTTCACGAGGACCGGGAAGTTGGCGAGGGCGGACGAGCCCGCGTAGCCGGAAAACGTCACCTCGGCGTAGTGGGCGAAGTCGGACGCCGAATATTCGTCCGTCGGCTTCAGGTTCGGGAAGAGCCCTGGCTTGATGTAGCTGAGCAGCTGGCCGTATCTGTCGAAGCAGTCCATGCCGCCGCCGGAATAGTAAATCCACGGCGCCCACGGCGTCTTATGCTCCTCGCACCACCCGGTGACTATCGAAAGGTACTCGGTTATGTCGGCCTTGGCCGCCACCTTGTTCTCGACGTTGTACTCGTTCATGACGATCGGAACGCCGGTTCCGTTCAGCCACTGCTCGCACCACTTGAGGTCCTGGTTGAGCGTGGCGCGGTGGCTGTTGGAGAACGGAATGTTCGTTGCACTATGGCCAGACGACCAGGTCACGCCCTGGTGCGTGAATTCGCCGGGATTGTAGCAGTGGACTGCGACCGCGATGTTGTTGTCGTTCTGGGGCAGCCCGATCCAGGTGAATTTCGGCGGATTTGCAGCCTGCGTCAGCACCCAGGGCTGGCTCCCGTCGTGCGAAGAGAAGAGGATGAGGCGCGTCGGATCCACCTTGCGGATTTCCTTGATCGTGTTCCTGTGCAGCGTGTTGAAACCGCTGAAATCGTTACCCTGCTCGCTCATGAGCTCGAAAATGACCTTGTTGGAGCGGTTCTTGTAGCGGTCGGCGACGGCCTTCCAGATGGCGATGAATCGGTTTGTGCAGTCCGCGTCGGTCGGATAGAGATCGTCCTTCCACCCGTGGGTGCCGTCGATGTAGATGTACATCCCGTACTGTTCCGCGAGGTCGATCGCCTGGTCGATGTAGCTGATCGGGCGCGACTTCGACGAAGACGCCCACTGGCTATCCGACCCTCCCCACCCATTGGCATAGGTGTCGACGAACGTGACGGTCTTGGTGTTGCTGTCGTATGTGCAGAAGTGACGGAAGTCGATCGGAAGCCGGACGTGGTCGAAGCCTTTGGCCACGAGGTTCGAATAGGTGTTTGCGTCCCGCGGCTTCGAGTCGTTCCGCCACTGGAAGTACCCGTCGAAGTTAATGCCGCGCATGAACGGCAGGCGCGGGGCTTTCGTGACTTCGGTGTGCGTGGCAGAGAAAGCCTGCGCCGCGCAGAGCGCTAACACGGCGGCAACGGACGAATAAATTGTTTTCATAAAGTTACTTTACCACAGCCTGCGCTGGCACGGAGCAGTTGATACGTCAACTTTCTGCTACTGCTGGATGTCGATCGTGTACTTGAAGAACATCTGAGACGGGAAGACGTAGCCCGAGGACTCGCTCGCGGTCGGACGCCAGAGGCCGTCAGTCGCGAACTTCTTCATATGGACAAGCGTCGCGTTGCTCCAGTCCGTGAGGTCGGGCGTCGCAAGGATGCCTAAGGTGACGTCGTCGCGCCCTGTCGCGAGGTCGCGCGACAGGACGGACGGATTGCCGTTCGCGTCGCGAACGACCTGGATAATCGGCGTACCGATCTCCGACGTCGCGGGGTCGATGTCGAAGGCATACCTGACTCCGTTCGCGATGCCGTTCGTCACCTTGTCCGCCGCGGCGGCAGGTCCGGTGATGCCCGTCCCGGCGATCCACGCCGCCTCGCCGCTGGCTGACGGGTCGCTGTAGCGAAGGTAAAGGCCCCTTCCCGCATAGTCGTCGCCGCGCCCCTTGCCGATGGACATCGACCAGCCCGCACCCAGCGACTGAGCGGGCGAAGGCAGGGCGACGCTTCCCTGCAGCTGCTCGTTCGAAGGGTCGAGTATCCAGTTTGCCTCCGCGACCAGGAGTCCGTCAGGCCCGGCAGCCGCAACCGCGGTCCTGAACGCCGCCTCGTCCGCGAGGTCGAACGTCGCCCCGGGCAGGAAGCAGAGGACGCCCGCGGCCTCGCCGCCCATGGCGTTCTGTCCGGCAACGTCGAGCTTGCCGCCGGGAGTTGTCAGCGTCCACTTGCCGCCGATGCCGAACATGCCCGAGTTCGTCACAACGGGCGAGCCCTCCAAGTCGCCAAGCAACATGCCGACGTTGTCCGAAAGGTCGAGCGTGGTGCCGGGCGCGAACCTGAGTCCGGCAAACTGCGGCATCGGCTCGAGCATCGCCTCCTGCGTCTGGGCGGACGTGTCGCTGCGGAAAGCAATCTTGAGTGTGCCGCCCTTAACGTCGGCAAGTCCCGTGACGGAGACGGGCGAGTCGATGAGGAGCGCACCCGCGCCTTCCTTCACGAATCCGGCCATCGTCGAGCGAGCGGCATGGACGCCGCCTGAGACGGACTGCGTCTCGCCGGCGAGAGCTATGAACTTCACGTTCGGGACGGAGCACGCCGTATTGTCCATGAACGCGAGGCGCGCCGTGTTGGTGAACGTGATCGAAGACGCGTTCGGGAAGCACGCCGCGCCGTTCCAGAGTCCGATTCCGCCTCCGCCAGGGAGAATCGGGTAGTCGATTGCGGACGAGCCGTAGACCGTCTGGCCCCTCACTACGACGGCGCCGGAATACGTGTTGTTGTCGGATGTGTGGAGGTTGAGCCAGCCGGGGCCCACCGTGAGCTTTCCGGAGCCGGAGAGAGGTCCCTTCACGTTGAAGACAGTGTTGGAGACCTTCGTGCTTCCGCTGCCGCCGTTGTAGTTGACGAACGCGGCGGAGCCGTTCTTGCCGAAGTCTATAGATCCGTTCCACATCGCGTTGACGGAGTCGCCGGGGAACCTGTTCGAGTTCGACACGACCTTCGCGCCGGAGTTGGTCGCGACGATCCTCCAGGCGGACGCGGAGACCGTGCCGTAGCCGTTGTACGACGCGCTGTTCCTGAGCCGGATCTCCCCCGCGCCTGCTCCGGGCTCCTCGAAGACGCTGTGCCCGGACGCCTGGACGAACGCCATGCTTCCGAGGGCGGTGATGTTGCCGGGGTTGCGGAAGGTCGTCGAGCTGAACTCGATCTGGTTGCCGGGTGCGGCGGCGAGCGAGAGGTCGTGGCCCTGCATGTCGACGACGGCGTCCTTGACTATCAGGCGGTTCCAGCAGGCGCAGGAGAACTTCGTGTCGCTCCTGAGCGTGAACGTCATGTTGGTGCCGATGGTGACCCAGCCGCCGGTGTTGAAGAACTTGCCGCCGCCGGGGGCGTTGGAGGCCGCGGCGCCCTCGAAGACGAGCTTCTTGCCGTCCATGATGTTGTTCGCCGCGCCGGAGAACTGGAGCGACGCGCCCGGCCCGACGTAGACCGTGTTGGCGAACTTGTCCTTGCCCGCTCCGTTCTTGACGCCGACGTTGAAGACGCCGCCCTCGAGCGTGAAGTCGCCCGTGTAGCTGGAGATGGCCGAGGCGACGAGCGTACCCGCGCCCTGCTTCACGATGTTCGTGATGTACTCCGTGACGAGCGCGGCGTCGAGCGTGTTGGTCGTCGCACTTCCCTCGACGTTGACGTAGAGGATCCGCTGTGGCTCGTCGTCCTGAAACGACGACTTAAGCGCGCCGAGCTTCTCGACGATCCAGGTGGCGCTCGTCTAGCTGCCGCCGCTCAGGCTGCCGTGGTCCATGTTGAAGAGCCTCGCGTCGTAGGAAACGCCGGACGCGGCGAACGCATTGGTGAGCGAATTGAAGTTCGAGATCGGCACTACGCCGTCCGTCGAGCTCTCCGTCAAGGCGTCGCCCGTATAGCCGTAGGCAAGTATCGCCCGGCACGACTCGTTGTCCACAAGCCCAAGCGGCGACCAGGCCGCGAGCACCGCGTTCACTCCGGAGATATCACCGGCGGCGAGCATGCCGGCGACGTCGGCGCCGGTGAGCGCGCTGAAGAATGCCAGCGACGACGCCATCGCCGCCTGGTACTCGGGAGGAAGCGAGGCGAACATGGCGATCTGCTGTCCGAAGACCGCCGAGAGGTCGGACGGACCTACGACGGACGTAACGCACGATATCTCGAGGTCGTGGCGGAGCGAGACGCCGGGGAGGCGGTTGGATCCGTTCTGGTCCCATGCGTAGCACATCGAGAGGTGCGCGCCCGCGGAATCGCCTCCGATCACGACCCGGGTGTTCGTCATCCCAATCGTCGGCAGCTGCGCCTTGAGGTAGGTCAGCAGCGTGTCGATGTCGCCGAGCATGTCCGCGAAGGAGGCGTTCGCGCGGGGCGTGAAGCCGCCGCCGGCCATGGACATCTCGTTCTGGAGCTGGTAGTCCATCGTAATGACGACGTAGCCGTTGGTGGCGACCCGGCCGAGGAAGTCGCCGTTCGAGCCGTCCTTGTCGTACTTCTCAGACCAGCTGCCGCCGTGCAGGTAGACGAAGACCGGCATGTCGGCAAGCGCCTCCGGCGAGTTCAGGAACGACTCCGCGACGTAGACGTCGTAGTAGTTGCCGGAGCGGTGGCGGTTGTACGCGCCTTCCGCGCCGGCGTACTCCGCGCCCTCGCCAGGCGCGTCGTCGCGCGTGCCGTAGACGAGGTCGCGGTAGCAGCGCACCTTCTGCGATCCAAAGGACCGCGTCGTGTATTCGCGCGTTCCCAGGGTGACGAGGTCAGTGGGCGTGATGCCGCCGCTAACGGTGTACGTCGCGGAACCGGCGTTAGCGATCGTGTCGTGCGTCGCCTTGACCCACGCCGCGGAGCGGGCGACCTTCGAGATGCGGACCTCGTCGATCCGGCCTGGGAAGTTGCGCGCGTCGGTCGGATTGAAGTTGCCGAGGCAGAGATCGGCGGCGCCGGAGTTGATCTTCTTGACTGCGCATGTCGCGGTGCCGGCGGAGGCGCCGTTCTTGTAGCTCTTCAGGCTTCCTGCGTCGAAGGATACCGCAAGGTGGGTCCAGGTGTTCGCCGCCACGGAGCCGATGCTCGCGGCCGATGTATGCGTAGTGCTGTTCGACGAGACGACCAGGGACGCGCCGGAGCCGGTGTCGTAGAGATGGTACGACGCCTTGTTGCCCCATCCGGCGCGCTTGGAGAGGATCGCCGCGTTCTTGTCGCCGCTTGCCGGGCGGTTTGTCGGGAAGGTCCACGCCTCGAAGGTGCACTTCGTGAATCCGTCGAGCGCATCGTGGTCGGGGGCCTGCAGCATCCTGCCGCGCTGCGGATCGCCGAAGTCGACTGATCCGCCGACGACGCCCCTTGCTGCGTAGCCGACGCTCGGTCCGCTCGCGAACTCGAAGTCGCTCGAGGTCAAGCTCGACTCTTCGAGAGGGAGCGCGCGCTCGCCGAGATGCCAGACGCCGACGTAGTCGAGGTCCCACACGTCCTTCGGGTCGACCGCCACGGGCGTGCCGGTGCAGCCGTAGAAGGCGCTGATTGTCGTATCCTTCTCAAGGCGCGGCACCTTCACCCAGACAGTCGAGACTCCGTCTTCGTTCCACGTGTCGATCTCGTGCGGCAGGAGGTTGCCGTCCGCGTCCGCGAACCGGAGGTCGCCGCCCTTCGCCTTCCGGAAGTCGGCGTAGCTGAAGCCGGGCGTTTCTGTCGAGAGCCTGACGAGCGCCGGGAAGTTCGTGAGCGTCACACCCTGCTGGACGAGGTTGAACTTGATGGACATCGACTTCGCATAAGAGTCCGCCGCGAGCTGTCCGTACGACAAGGTCACCTTGGTCGCGCCCTTCCAGCGGAGGACTATGTCGCCCATCTGCGATTCGTGTCCGGCCACGGCGATGTAGTACGTCGTGTCCTTGACTGCGTTGAAGGACACCTGGCTCGAGAGGTTCGCGGAGGAGTCGTCGCAGTCGTCGACAAGGGCTGGCGCATTGCCGGAGCCGAGGGTGAATACGCCGAGCACCGTGTCGAATCCTGAGCCCCTGGTAAGGAAGCTGATTCTCTCGCTGGCGGGCGCGGTCCATTTCCACCAGACGGTCTTCCATCCCCACCAAGCCGGAGCCGCCGCATCCCAGACGGCGCAGATCGCCTCGTCCTGCTCGGAGCCCGCGCCCGCGTTCGTGCCGTTCGCAATGCCGCTTCTCCCGGTTAGCGCAATCGCCCCGGCGCGGTTGTCGTTCGCCGGCTTCGCGATTGCGGCGACGTAGGCGTCAATCCACGGCGTACCGACAAAGGCGCGCCAAATGTTCATTTCAACACCGTCCATGTTGCCGGAGAACGTCACCTTCGAGAGGGTCGACAGTCCGGTGCAGTCCGCGAACGCCCAGTCGCCGATGTGGGCGACTCCCGCGGGGATCACGACGCTCGCTAGGGAGCGGCAGCCCGAGAAAGCGGATTCCCCGATGGACTCGACGCCGCTTCCGATCGTCACGCCTGCAAGCGAGGCGCAGTCTGCGAAGGCGCGGACTCCGATTGTCGTCACGCCCGCGGGAATCGTCGCGGAGGCGAGTCCGCCGCGCCCCTCGAACGCGTAGTCGCCGATGGTCGTCACGCCGGACGGGACGGACGCGGAGCCGTTCGAGCCCTTGACGCCGCACACGAGCGTCTTGCCGTCCTTGGTGAGCAGGTGCCCGCCGGACGCCTTGTACCGCGGATTGCCCCCCGATACCTGAATCGTCGCGAGGCTGCGGCATCCGGAGAACGGCCTGAACCAGATGTTCGTGACATCCTTTCCGATTGTGACGGACGTGAGCGCGACGCAGCCCTCGAACGCCGAGCTGCCGATGTTCCCGATTCCGTCCTGAACCGTCACGCTCGTGAGGTTGCTGCACCCCCTGAACGCATAGTCGCCGACGAAGACCACGGGATTGCCGCCGAGCGTGGCGGGAAGCGTGACCGCGCCGGAAGTGCCGCGCGGAATGGTGGTAGCCGAGCTGTCGAGTCCGCCAAGAGTCGCCACTCCGTTCGCGACCGTGTAGGGCCATACGAGTCCCGTGGACGCGTCCGTCCAGGTGTCGGCCCAGGCGCCGATGCATCCGATGGCCGCGACGGCGGCCGCTAAAACCTTCTTCATGTCTGCTCCCTTCAGCATAAAAGATTGCCTATGACGCACAATGTCCCGTCACTGCATTCCGCCGCCCGTACCGATGAGGACGATTTCGTACGGGTCGAGCGTGAGGTCCACGGAGTCGCCGGAGAGGGTCGAGGCGACCGGCGTGACCGCCGCACCGGCCGTGTTCGAGCCCTTCACGCGGCACATGGTAACGGGAGCCGGAAACGGAATCGCCCCAACGCGGATCTTCGCGGACGAGCTGGAGTTGTTGACGATGGCGATCGCGCCGCCCGCGGCGTCGCGGCTCGCGAGGGCGTAGACAGTCGACGGGACCGCGGCACCGCGGTCGACGCCGAGCACACGGCCGTGCGCGGCAACGGCGGAGAAGGCTCGCATAGCCCAGTATCCGCAGAGAGGGACGTTGGGAGTCTCCGCGTAGGGGGCGAGGATCCGCCGCTGCTCGTCCGTGACGGCGGGGATGCCGCCCTGCGCATACGCCGCCATCAGCTCCATCATGGACTGCTGGTCGCCCGTCATGAGGTCGAGGTACGGCTTGTACCAGAGTCCGTTGAAGCCGCCGGTGAGCTGGGCGTCGTAGTAGACCGCGCCGTCGAGCCCCGAGTCCTGCCAGGAGATCATCGTGGCGAGCGTGTTGGCCGCGCCCTCGGCGAGGCCGATCTTGCCTACGCGGCTGTTGTCCACGGTGAGGTTCCACTCGTCGCAGATGTTGAGCGTCTTGCGGTAGTGCTTCGTGGCGGCGAGGAGCTTCCTCACCTCGTCGGCGACGGGCGTCACGACCGTCGGGCCGTCGTACTGGTGCCACGAGTAGAAGTCGAGCGGGACGACGCACTTGTGCTCGGCGTTGTAGCGCTCGAGGTCCGCGAGGAACTCCTGGCACGAGAACGTCGACCAGTCGTCCTTCTCGATTCCGCTCTCGGCGGGTCCGCCGATCTTCATGTTCCGGTATCCGCCCGTCTTCCTGAGCTGCCCGAGCGCGAGCGCCGCCTTCTCGTAGAGGGCGAAGTAGTCCGCCGCGGGGCACGTGTCTCCGGAGTTGGGCGCGGAGGAGAAGGTCTTGTGGCAGTCGGAGCCCTCCGGCCCGGTGAGGTTCGCCTCGTTCCAGATCTCGAACCACCACTCGACCCTGGGGTACTTCTTCACGTAGTGCTCGGCGATGTCTACCGCGGCGGCCGTCCACGCGTCGTAGTCGGACGGTTTCACGGCGTACGGGTTAATGCTGTCCTGCGCGCCGATGGACTCGCCGAGACGGAAGATGATCTTCGCCTGGGGCACCACGGCGACGATGGCGTCGATGTAGGCGTCGGACCGGTCGAAGTAGCGGGCGTGCCCGGCAGTCGTGTCGTTCGTGTACACGTGCATGTCGAAGAACTGCTCGCGCGCGAACGGCGTCTCGATGTCGTGGAGGCGCACGAACGGCGGGGCGACCTTGCGGTAGAGCGGCGAGGCGTCGTTGTATATGCCGCCGTCCTTGCCTATGCCCCAGCCAGTCTTCGGTCCGCCGCCGAGTCCGTGGAGCGGCTTCACGGCCTTGCCCGTCGCCTCGGCGATGTGGAGTTCGTTGGTGGCTATTGCCCCCGGGGCATCTCCCGGGGCAAGCGCGGCAACCGCGGATACGACCGCGGCGGCCAGTCCGATTCTCGTGCGTCCAGTCTTCATTGTTTTCCCCATTTGTGGCATTAATTTCTGCCGACTCGGCACATATGCACCCGGTGGATGCACATTGTCGATGTAATTATAGTTTTTCTGCGGGAAGTGGGCAACCCCTCAAGTGAGGGGTGGGGGAAAAGCTGCTCATGCCCGGCATCCGCAGGGGCGCGCGAAGCGCGGACCTAGCGGTTGGCGAGCGGCGCGGCGGGCTCGTCGACAAAGAGGGAAAGCGTCGAGCGCTCGGCGAACACCGTGTTTCTCGCGACCTTCGGTTCGCGCACAAAGCACTGTACGCCCTTCACGTTCCCGTGCGGCGCGAACTGCGAACATGCGCTCGAGACGTCCACGCGCAGCCTGTCGCCCTTCTCGAGCCGGAACGCGATGTCGGACATTCGGAGAACCACCGTTTTCTCGGTTCCAGGAGCGTATTCCCGCCCGTCCGCGCACAGCGACGTGATGTCGTCGCGGAGAAGATACCAGCGCCCCTCGCCCTTGTCGACGCTTACCCGGACGTAGAAGGCCGTGTCTTCGCAGTCGCTCGACACGGCAAGCGACGCCTCCATGCGTCCACGCACGTCAAGGCGCTCGCCGACGGGCGGCAGGACGAACGAGACGACGTCGTCACGCCACCCCGGATCCGGCTGGAAGCGCATCCCGCCGAAGCAGAGCGCGCCGGAGCCCGGGAAGTCGGGAAGCTCCCTCTTGGGGTCATAGGTCCAGCTGCGCGCGCCTTCGCCGAGCCTGAAATCGACGCGACGCGGGCCCTGCGGCGGCATGTCGGACTCAATCCAGGCGTTTTCCCACAGCGAGTAGATGCGCACCTTGCCCGGAGGCGCGGTCGGGGACGGCTTGCCGGTACGGCAGTATTCGAACCAGTCGAATATCGCGTCATGGTCCTGAAGGCGCCCGCCTCCCGGGAACTCGCCCAGGGTGCCCTTCATCTCGTCGGGAATCTTGCCGTCGTGGTCGCATGCGTCGATCAGGAGCGAACAGTTGGCGAGACGCGAGCGCGGCGTTTCGCGCCACATGTCGCACATGCCCTCCAGGAACGGATCGTAGGCGCCCGTGACGAGCATGACGGGCATCGTGGAGTCGAGGAACCCCCTTCTGCTGCACGCGCCGCTGCCCGGCTCGCCGGAGCTCCAGAACGGATCGTCCCGCCGCGGGTGGGAGACGACGTTGCGGAAAACCGGCTCGTCGACGCCCCAGTACCGCTTTGCGAAGTCGACGAGGGGGAAGTCGGAGAACTTCACGGACTCGTCGCGCTTCAGGGTCCTGTCCTTGCGTCTGTAGACGATCTTCGACCAATCCCCCACCAGCCCCGACTTGTAGAAGCCGTTCCGGTAGTGTATCCTGTAGTTGTCGACATCCATGATCGGCAGCACGGCGCCCTTGATGTCCGGAGGGTTCGTGTCGAGGTACGCCCAGTGGACCGACGAATGGTAGCTGCCGCCCATCAGGAATATCTCCCCGTTGTACCAGGGCTGCTTCCGTATCCAGTCCAGGAGCGCCTGTCCGTCCGTGCGCTCGGCCTCGAACTGGACGAAGTCGCCCTCGCTCATTCCTGTTCCGCGGCAGTGCTGGACGAGGTAGATGTAGCCGCGCCTGTAGACGGGCATCCCTACCATCCGCAGCGAGTTCATGCTCATCTTCTTCTCTTCCCAATACGGCGTACGGAGCACGACGACGGGGCACTTCTTCGCGCCGCGCGGGAGCGTCCCGCACGTGTATAGCCTGACGCCGTCGGGCATGGGCATCATCAGTTCGTAGGTTCCGGGGATCGACGGTATGAGCACGCACGCCGCCGCTCCGACCAGCAGCGCGGCGGACAGCAGCACGACAATCGACCTGCGCATCCATTTGTCCACAGCCATGGCTTGTACCTCCTTTGTTCAGACGTTCAACCGGCGGGTTCCAGATCGGACGGATCGACCGACATCTCGGCCGCCGCGCCGAGTATCTCCACGTTCAGGCAGAGCGCCGCCTTCGCCCCCTCGCGCTTGACATAGCCCGTGATTCCCCGCATGGGGCCGTACTTGATGCGGACAAGGTCTCCGACCTTGTACATCTGCGGGGCCGGCCTGAGGTCCGCGGCTCCGCGCGCGGCGTGCGCTATCTGGCGCAGCTGGTGGATCATCTCCCGGGGGCGCGCGACGGAAATCGTCCGCACCACGAGGTTCGTCCGCAGCATCTTCATGCGCTCCTCGGCGGACAGGCGCGCGAAGACATAGCCGGGGAAGAGCGGCAGTTCGCGCCTCACCTTGCGGCGCTGCACGCGCGTGATCCTGACGTAGACCGGGAGATGGCCGAAGCAGCGGTATCCCGCGAGAAAGGCCGCGGCCTTCTTCTCTGTCCTCGGCTTCACGTAGAGGACATACCAGCGCCGGAGGCGGGGCAGGCCGTCCGCGCCGTAGTCTGCGGCGTCACCGGGCATTCCTGCCGCCGTTCCGTTCAAGGTAGTCCTTCGTCGTCCGCCACACGACCGGCGAGAGGAGGACGAGCGCAACGAGGTTCGGGAACGCCATGAGTCCGTTCATCGTGTCCGCGACTCCCCAGACGATCTTCACCGTGAGGTACGGGCCGACGGCGACAAAGAGGACGTACACGAGCCGGTAGAGCTTCACCAGCCCCTGGCGGTTCGGGCCCACGAGGTACTCGAGGCACTTCTCGGAATAGTAGTCCCAGCCGAGGATCGTCGTGAACGCGAAGAACGTGAGCGCGACCATGAGGAAGAACGACGCGATGACGCCGGAGTGCGGTCCGAGGAAGGACAGCCCGCGGCTGAACGCCTCTATCGTGATGTCCACGCCCTTCAGCCCGAGCGACGGCTCCCACGCGCCCGTGACGACGATCGTGAGCCCCGTCATCGAGCAGACGACTATCGTGTCGATGAAGGTTCCGGTCATGCAGACGAGTCCCTGTCGGGCGGGCTCCTTCGTCCTCGCGGCCGCCGCGGCGATCGGCGCGGAGCCCAGTCCCGCCTCGTTCGAGAAGATGCCGCGCGCAATGCCCTTCTGCATGGCTACGAATATCGTGCCCACCATGCCGCCCGTGAACGCCGCCGGGTTGAACGCGGCGCGGACGATGAGCTCGACCGCGGCGGATATCTTGGAGACGTTCCCGAGGAGGACGAACGCGCAGATCGCGATGTAGGTGACGGCCATGAACGGCACTATCACCGTCGAGACGCTCGCGATGCGCTTGAGTCCGCCGATGACGACAAGCGCCGTCGCGGCCGTCACGACGGCGCCCGCGACCACGACCGGAACAGAGTAGGTCGTCCCGAAGAGCTGCACGCCCGTCGCGAGATTGGCCGGGTCGAAGGCAGGGTCGAAGAATCGCTGCGTCGCGGACGTGATGCCGTGCACCTGCGTTATCGTGCCGATGCCGAGAAGTCCCGCCCCGACGCCGAACACGGCGAAGAGGACCGCGAGCCATTTCCAGCTGCCGATGCCGAACCTGCCCCTGAGGCCCTTCTCGATGTAGTAGAACGGCCCGCCCAGCTTGTGCCCGTCGGGCGCGGTCTCGCGGTACTTGACGGCGAGCAGGCCTTCCGCGTACTTGGTCGCCATGCCGAAGAACGCGGCGACCTCCATCCAGAAGAGAGCCCCCGGGCCGCCCGTCCCGATCGCCGTCGCGACGCCGACGATGTTGCCGGTGCCGATCGTCGCCGAGAGCGCGGTGCAGAGGGCCCCGAACGCCGAGACGTCGCCCTCGGTCCCCTCCTCGGTGTGGAACATGTACCTGAAGGCGTTCCTCAGGTTGAAGAGGTGGCTGAACCGGAGGATGAACGTGAGAAGGACCCCCGTCACGAGGATCGTCCCGATCATCGGCAGCCCCCAGACGGCGTCGTCGGCCCTCTCCACCCACGTCGTGAGCGCCGCGAGCCAGCCGCTCGAGGTCTCGACGGTCTTCGCCACGGTGCCCGAAAGGGCCGCCTCGGGCTCTTCGGCTATCGCCTTGAGGGCCGTCGTAACAACTGTGTTCGTCATCGTCTCTCCTCCGTGCCGGCGCCGGCGTTCAGTCCTCGTCCGATGCGGCGGGGTCCTTGAGCGATATGCCGACGTCCTTCATGCGTATCGTCAGAAGCTCCTCCGGCGGCGGGTCCTTCAGGTCCACGACGCGGAGCGACTGCCGCTCGACGGTCTTCTCGAACAGGTTTCTGACCCACCTGCCGTTGCCGAAGTTCTTGCCGCGGTCCCTTGTCGTGACGCGGATGTACGACTCGAGCCACTTCTCGACGTCGGGCGAGAGGACGTACCTGTTCTTCTTCGCGGTCTGGCGGAAGATCGCCGCAAGGTCCTCCGCCGAGAAGTCGGGGAAGAAGAGCTCGCGGCTGAACCTGCTCTCGAGGCCGGAGTTGAGCGCGAAGAACTTCTTCATCTCCTCCTTGTAGCCCGCTATGATAACGACCATCCTGCCGCGCTCGTCCTCCATGCGCTTGAGGAGCGTCGCGACCGCCTCTGAGCCGTAGGTGTCGTTCTGCCCCTGGTTGAGCGTATACGCCTCGTCGATGAAGAGTATGCCTCCCACGGCGGAGTCGATGAGCCTGTTCGTCTTGATCGCGGTCTGGCCGGAGTACGCCGCGACGAGCCCCGACCTGTCCGTCTCGACGAGATGCCCGCGCTCGAGTATCCCGAGAGCGCGGAACGCCTTCGCGAGGATACGCGCGACCGTCGTCTTGCCCGTGCCCGGGTTGCCCGTGAAGACGAAGTTGTAGCTCATCGGCGCGGACTCCACGCCCTGCGCCTCGCGCATTCTGTTCGCGCGGCATGTTGCGACGAGCTTCCTCACGGCGTCTTTCACGTCCTTCATCCCTGTGAGGCCGTCCAGCTCGGCGAGGACCTCGTCGATCGACGGCGCGCGGACATCCTCCGCCTTCGCGCCGACCCCGAGGTCCGCGAGGTCCAGCGTGGCGACGGCGTCGCCGGAGAGGTCGGCGCCGGTCGCGGCGAGGCGGTCGGCCTGGCGTCCGGTCGCGTCCTCGAAGAGCTGGCGCACGAAGCGCGCGTTGCCGAAGGTCTTGTCGCGGCGGCGCGTGAGGCGCGCCATCGCGTCGTCAAGCCCCGACTCGAGCGCGGGCGAGAGCCGGTAGCCGTTCTTGCCGCACATAGAGCGGAAAATCGAGGCGAGCTCCTTCGCCGTGTAGTCGGCGAACTCGATCTTTATTCCGAACCGGCTGGAGAGGCCGGAGTTCGCCGCGAGGAAGTCGCGCATCTCGTCGGTGTACCCCGCCGCTATGACGATCATCTTCCCGCGGTTGTCCTCCATGCGCTTGAGGAGCGTCGCGATGGCCTCCTTGCCGTAGTCGTCGCTGTCAGAGGTGCAGAGCTGGTAGGCTTCGTCGATGAAGAGGATGCCCCCGAGCGCCTCGTCGCACTTCGCGGCGGTCTTCTTCGCGGTCTCGCCCATGTAGCCGCCGACGAGCCCCGAACGGTCGGTCTCGACGAGCTGGCCCTTCTCGACCACGCCCAGCGAGCGGAATATCCGCGCGACGATCCTGGCGACGGTCGTCTTGCCCGTGCCGGGGTTGCCCGTGAAGATCATGTGCAGCGAGCGCGGCGCGACGGGGAGGCCCTGCGCGCGGCGCGCGGCGTCGACCTTCTCCTTGTTCATTATGCGGCGGACCTCGGCCTTCACTCCCTCCAGCCCGACGAGGGAGTCGAGCTCGGCCAGGAGGTCGTCCAGGGACTCGCGCGGCGCTTCCGCCGCGTCCGCCCCGGCCTGCTTCCGCTCCTGCTGCGGCGCGGGCCCGTCGGGCGCGTCTTCGTCGTCGAGATGGATCGGGAACGCGCAGGCGAGCGCGATGCACGCGGCCATGACGGCCGGGCCGATCGCGGCGCGGACCCAGGAGGGCGTCGATTCCGAGAAAACGAGGCACCGGACGCAGACGACGGGGACCGCCGCCGCGAGCATGTAGACCAGTGCGCTGACGGCGCGGTCTGCGCCAAGGGCAGGGAGCACGACGGCGAACGCCGCGACTTCGACGAGGCATCCGCAACCGAACGCCGCCCACTTCTTCGCGCTTCCTTCCATGGTGTTGGCCCTTCAGCCCCTTGAGGACTCCGCAACCGCGTCGAACTCGTCCGTTATCTCCTTCGACGGCTTCGCCGTGAGGAGCGAGACGACGACTGTGACGATGAACGAGAAGAGGAACCCGGGCGCGAGCTCGTAGAGGTGGAAGATCGAATCCGGCGAGGCATTGCGCGCCGCTTCGGCGAACGTAGCGAACTTCCACACGAAGCACGTCGTCGCGCCGACGACCATTCCGCTCACCGCGCCCGCGAGGTTCACCCTGCGCCAGAAGAGGGCGAGTAGGATGAGCGGGCCGAACGACGCGCCGAATCCGCCCCAGGCGAACGACACCATCTTCATGACGACCTTGAAGAACTCGCTCTTCGTGTTCATCGCGAGCAAGATCGCCACGAGCGCGACAGCGCCGACGGCGACGCGCGAGACGACGAGCAGCTCGCGGTCCGTGGCCTTCTTCCTGAGGACGATCTTGTAGAAGTCGTTGGAGAAGCTCGACGCGGAGACGAGGAGCTGCGAGTCGGCGGTGGACATGATCGCGGCCATGATGGCGGAGAGCAGGATGCCGGCGAAGACGCGCGCGATGAAGCCGCTCGAGAAGATGCCGTTGATCATGATCATGAAGCACTTCTCGGGATCGCCTCCGACGTCCGCAAGGGTGAGTCCGCGCTGCTTGAGGAAGAGGTGGAAGACGAGTCCGATGACCACCGCCGCGCCGAGCGAGATGGTGACCCAGCTCATCGCGATGCGGCGGGAGCCCTTGACCTCCGCGGGGTTGTCGATGGACATGAAGCGCACGAGGATGTGGGGCATGCCGAAGTAGCCGAGGCCCCACGCCATGCACGAGGCGAGCCCGATGAATCCGGCGGCCTTTCCGGTGGACGCGTTGGTGAAGAGCGACTGTAGGTAGGGGTTGATCTCGTTGAGCGCGTCGACGGTCGAGGCGAAGCCGCCCGCGTTGCAGACGACGATCGCGGGCACGATGACGATTGCGACGAACATCAGCGCGCCCTGGACGAAGTCCGTCCAGCACACGGCCATGTACCCGCCCATGAGCGTGTAGCTCACGACGACGACCGCGCCTATCCAGAGGCAGAGGGAGTAGCCGGACATGCCGCCGAGCGCGGCGATGTGCTCGGGCACGCCGAACGTCGTCGTGAAGAGCTTCGCGCACGACACGAACCCGGAGGCGGTGTAGAACGTGAAGAACACGAGGATGATGAGCGCGGCGAGGATTCTTGAGATGCCGGTCTTGTCCCGGAACCGGTTGCAGATGAAGTCCGGTATCGTTATGGAGTCGCCGCACGCCTGCGAGTAGCGCCTGAGCCTGTGGGCGACGATCTTCCAGTTGAGGTAGGTGCCGATGAGGAGCCCGATGCCTATCCACGCCTCGGAGAACCCGCCGACGTAGATCGCGCCGGGGAGCCCCATCAGGAGCCAGCCGGACATGTCGGACGCCTGCGCCGAGAGCGCGACGACCCACTTGTTCATCCGGCGTCCGCCCAGGTAGTAGTCCCCGAGGTTCTCCTGCCTCATGGAGAAGAAGAATCCGATTCCGAGCATGACCGCGAGGTATCCCGCGAACGCGAAAAGCACGGTGTAGTCAAACATGTCTGCTTCCTTGTTGGTGTTTCAAGCTGTTTCCGGCCTCAGATGCTCCAGCCCTTGATCTTGAAGGCACGGCATATCTCGGAGACGAGAATCGCGATCATGAACGCCGGCGCAATGTACTTGACCATGACCGTGTAGAGGTGCTTCGCGCGGAACCTGCGCCCCTCGGCCTCGACCTCCTCGATCACGGACTTCGGCCCCAGCACCCATCCGACGAAAATGCACGTCGCCGTCGCGACGATCGGCATTAGCGCAGAGTTCGTTATGAAGTCGAAGAAGTCGAGGAACTGCATCTTGAAGACCGTGACGTCCTTCCACGGGCCGTACCCGAGCGCCGAGAACGTCGCGAGGAACGCGATGAGCGCCGTCGTGAAGAACGTCGCCGCCTTGCGCTCGAGCTTCAGAACGTCGCAGACGGACGCAACGCACGCCTCCATGAGCGAGATCGCGCTCGTCGCGGCGGCGAACGTCACGAGGATGAAGAAGGCGAGCCCCACCCACGGACCGGCCGCGCCGAGGGTCGCGAAGACCTGCGGCAGCGTTATGAACATGAGCCCCGGGCCCGCGTTCATCGCCTGGTGGACGTTCGTCCCCGTCTTGACCGCGAACATGTAGACGACTGGTATGATCATGAGCCCCGCGATCACCGCGATCAGGGTGTCGAATATCTCGATGCGGCGCACGCACCCCTCTATCGAGTCGCCCTTCTTCATGTACGACCCGTAGGTGATCATGATGCCCATCGCGAGGGAGAGGGAGTAGAACATCTGGCCCATCGCGCCGAGGATCGTCTTGCAGAGGAGCGCGGGGGAGAACGACCCGTCCGCCGCCCTGAGGCAGTCCATGTTCGGGACGAGGTAGTACCTCAGGCCCTCGCCGGACCCCGGCAGGCAGATGACGTACACCGATATCGCCACGGCCATGAGGAACAGGATCGGCATCATCACGAGGTTGGACTTCTCGATTCCGTTCTTCACGCCGAGGACGATGACGCACGCGCACGCCGTGACGAAGACCATCCCGTAGCCAAACGGGGCGAACGGGGCCGAGATGAAGCCAGAGAAGAACTCGCCGGACTGCGCCGCCGCCTCGCCAAGAGGCGCGGCGCCGGTGAACGCCATCACGGCGTACGCCTTAAGGTAGTAGAGGACCCATCCGCCGATCACGCAGTAGTAGGGCGTGATCAGGATCGGTACGACCGTGCCGAGAATCCCCACGAAGCCCCAGGCGCCGTGCAGCCTCGAATAGGCCGTGAGCTGCGACTGCTGGGTCTTGCGCCCGATCGCGATCTCGGTCAGCATCAGCGTGAAGCCGAGCGTCACCACGAGGCACAGATACACGGCGATGAAGGTTCCCCCGCCGTACTGGGCCGCGAGATAGGGGAAGCGCCAGAGGTTCCCGAGCCCTATTGCAGAAGCGGCGGCAGCCAGCACGAATGCCAGCTGCCCCGACCACGTTGCCCTTTTGTCCATGTCTGCTACCGTATCAGAAGTCGTAGAAGGCCGTGATCTGGAAGCGGTGGTCGTTTGCGCGGCCCTCGTCGTAGTACTTCGTCGTTAGGTACGCGTACTCGACGCCGAAGTGGAGGTTGGCGTTCACGCGGTAGAACGCGTCGATGTAGGCGCGGTCGTTGTAGCAGATGCCCTCCGCGTAGTGGGCGTCGGAGTCCTGCGGATCGTCGAACCCGTAGCCGGCCGCGAAGGACCACTTCTCGTCGTCGGGCGTAAGGTTGAAGTTGAGGTCGACGAATCCGCCGATCGTCCTCACGCACGTCCCGCGCCTGTGGTCGGGACGGTACGCGACGCGCTGCCCGACGCCGGCCTGGATGCCGCCGAGGTTCTCGCCGGCGAAGAGCTGTCCGCACAGAGTGAAGCGCCTGGAAAGCGGGAGGGACGCCGCGAACATGAGCATCTGGGAGTCGTAGTCGTCGCTCGTGCCGTCGAACGCGACGGGGAGCCCGTCGTCGTCCCACTCGCTCGCGCGGTGGCTGCGGTCGCGCCCGTACATTCCGGCGACGCCGACGAGCCAGCGCCTGGTCTCCTTGCCCTCAGCCTCGGTCCAGAAGGCGTCGCGTTCGTAGAGGAGCGCGCCCTCGACGAGCGCCCAGCGCGACGCGGAGTTGTCCTGGTTGCCGTCGCCGTCGCGGTCGCCGCCCATGCCGGGGCCGTTCTTTACGAGGCCGACGCGCGCCTCGAGCGTGCCGTTCTCCTTGAAGTCCCACTTCTTCGTCACGCGGATCTGCGGGCTGCGGCGGTACGGATGGCCCGTGTTCTCCATCCACGCGCCGTCGATCTCGCTCGGGGTGACCATTCTCCAGAGGTGCCAGGTCTGGCCGAAGAGGATCGACCAGCCGCTGTCGTGCTCGGCCTCGGTGTAGAGGTGGCGCCAGTGGAAGGCGTAGTCGTTGGCGTGGTCGCCGGCGAGGTCGAATTCGGCCTTGCCGCTGAACTTCCACCCGTCGACCTTCTCGGGCGTCTCGAAGCGGATGCCGAGAATGGAGTCCTGCATCGAGAAGACCATCGTCCCGTCCTTGTAGCTGCGGTGGCTCTTGCGGCGTACGTAGTCCGTGTACGTGTCGACCTCCGTCGAATGGGAGTTGTAGTCGATCTCGGCGACCAGCCAGCCGTACGGGGTGATCTTGAGGCCTGCGTCGCTGAGCGGCTCGAAGATGCCCGCGAACTTGTCGGCGAGGTAGTAGCTGTAGCCCTGCGCCGTCTTGTAGACGCGGCCCGACTCGCTCACCTCGGTCGTCTCTTCCCTCGCCAGGGCTGGCGCGGCGCCCTTCTCTTCCGCCTTCACCGCCGCCGGACCTGCAATCCTGCCCTCAAGCCGGGCGATCTTCTCCGCCTGGGCCTTGTTCTCGGCCTCGAGCTTGTTGATCCGCTCGATGAGCGCCTTCAGATCGGCCTGCGTCACGGCATCGCCGGGCGCAGCCTCGATCGCCGCAACCAGTCCGCATGCAAAGACTGCGGAAATTATCAGCTTCTTCATTCTTTCCCCTTGTTTGTTCAAAATTGCGTGTATTATACGCCTTCCGCGGAAACAAGTCAATCATCAAAGGCGCAATCAGATCCTGAAAAGGAACTCCTTTGTATTGAAAAGGCACCACGACAGGTCTCGCAGGAGATCGTAGGGCTTGGCGCCCTTCTTCCAGCCGCCGCGGCGCTCCCACAGGCCCAAGATCTTCCTGCGCTCTTCCGCAGAAGGCTCACGGCTCAGTACTCGCCAGTAGAGATCGTCGACGCGCTTGGCCAGAGGGAGTTTCACGAGCGGATTGTTCTTCCAGCCACCCGGCTGCGCCACCCGGCCGAGCAGCCCGTGCAGACGGCCCGAGTTGAAGAGGTAGAGCCGCTGCTTCGAGGTGACGTCGGAAATGCGCTCGCCAGGAAGCCCGGTATCGCGCGCGGGACGCCCGAAGAGCGTCAGGAAGGAGCTTGAGATCGAGCCGTCCTCGACGCACACGGTGCGGCGGTTCCCGGGGAGGAACGTGAAAGGCTCCGGCGCGGGGGACTGGTAGTTGCGGACGCCGCCGCCAAGCGTGCAGATGATGTCGTCCAGCACCTCGGCGTCGATCCTCCTCGCCGGGAAGCCCCCGGTCACCGAGCCGCGCGCGTATTCGCCGGAAAGCACGGCCTCCCTGACGACGTCCTTGAGGCCAAGGCTCCCGCCGACGGAATCCGCCTTCGCGTCCGGACCGAATATCCAGCCGCGGACGAGCCTGCGGAACGCCGCCTCGACCTCCGCGCGCCGCTTCACGAACAGATCGTCGCAGAGCTCGGCGCGGCGGTCGCGCCCCTCCACGAAGACGATCTCCTCCTTCCACTCGCGCGTGGTCTTGATCTGGAGCCCGGCGAAGAATTTCGCCATCCTGCCGCGGCGCCAGGACGAAAGGGATTCGGGCGGAATGCCGAGGAAAGTCTGCGCCGCCGCCTCCGCCCAGCCCTCCGGCGTACGCCTGTCCGTCGCGCGGAAGAAGTTCACCTCGGCGTCGCGGAAGTCGCTCCCCTGCGACGTAAGAAGCGCGCGGCCGAACTCGTCCCAGGGCTCGTTGCCCTCCCCGAACTTCCTGATGCGCGCATGATACACGTAGACCGCGTTGGGCCAGAGGTTGATTGGGAACTCGCTCTTGACGCGCAGGACGTCGCAGAACCGCATCGCCCAGTAGTCGGCGAATTCCGTCGAGGCGAGAAGCCGGTCGACGAGCGCGGCGCGCTTGTCCGCGGCCTTCGAGGCGACGTAGGCCTGCGCCTCGTCCTTCGTCGGAATGCGCCCGGCGAGGTCCAGATGGAGTCGCCGGACCATGACCGCGTCCGTCGCGGTGCCGTCCGGGTTCTCCCAGACAGTGGCGACCCGCGCCGGATCGTCGGCGAAAATGCACCTCGGCCAGGCGGCGAATGCCGCGGAGCCGGCGATGAATGCGCGTCTCGGGATTTCTACATGCATATCAAGGCATCCGATTCGATTTCAAAAAGCCATTCCGGCCGGCACACGTCGGCCACGATCGAACGCGCGTGGGCTCGGGGGAACTCCGGATTGCCCGCCAGCCACCTGTCCCACGCAGGGCGGAACGACTCCTGCTTCAGGTATACGAGCGCGCCCGTGATGTCCCGCCACGACATGCCGCGCGAGGCGTAGATCGCCTCCACCGCGCGCATGGTGCAGTCGATCTGCGCGTCAAGGTCGCCGACATGCGCGACCTCGTGGCTGCCGGGCAGAATGGACGCCGTCCCCGAGACGAGGACGCGGCGCCATCCCGGCGTGCGGAGCTCCGCCGCGCGGGAGAAGCTGGACCCGTATTCAAGCGCAGGGCACTGCAGGGGGCTCGGCAATGGCTCGCGCTCCACGGCGCCTGGCCGCGCGCCGCGCGCCGCGAAAGCCCCAAGGACGATTCTCGCGCCGCCGCACGACCAGCCGATGCCCGTGGAGGCCGGGACGAACCGGTCGAAGACGCCATGCGACCGGAAGAACCTGTCGCGGGCCCGGTTGAGGTCGGGATACCAGCCGAGGATCCCGTCCGCGTATATCCAGGTGCGCACCACATGGGAGAAATCCAGGCCGAAATCGCCAAGGGCGGACTCGAGGTTCTCGAAGGCGGAAAGAGCCTGGTCGTATGGCGGAGCAGAGCAGTCGGACGGGCCCACGCCCCTTACCAGCGCGTAATCCCCCCACTCGTCCCTCGTCTTCAGGCCAAAGCCAGACCTCGCCGCCGCGGCGCCGGGGGGTGTGAAGTCTATCTCAGGAAATGCGAACATATGGCAGTGCGCTCCCTTCGCTGTACAGCCCAATTATACCACAATCACCCCGCATGGCGCAACGGATTGCGCGGCGCGGACTGCGCGGAAACGCACCGCCATGGCTTTTTTTTTGCTATAATAGGCGGCGTGAAGTTCGACCTGCACATCCATTCCTGCCTCAGTCCGTGCGCAAATCTCGAGATGAGCCCCGCGGAAATCGTCGCGCGCGCAAAGTCGGCGGGCATGGACGGGATCGCCCTCACCGACCACCAGTCCGCGCGCAACTGCCCCGCCATCGCGGAATGCGCACGGCGCGCGGGACTGAAATGCCTCTTCGGAATGGAGGTCCAGACCTCGGAGGAAGTCCACACCGTCGCCCTCTTCGACACGGTCGACGAGGCGCTAGCCCTCACCGAGTGGGTGTACGAGGCCATGCCAAAGCGCGTCAACGACCCCGACACCTTCGGAGACCAGCCGGTCGTCACGTGGGACGACGACATCGTCGAGATGGAGTGGCGCATCCTCGCCTTGGGCTGCCGACGCTCGATACCGGAGACGTCCGCGAAGGTGCACGAGCTCGGCGGGCTCTACATCGCCGCCCACATCGACCGCCCCAACTTCTCGGTCTTCTCCGCCCTGGGCGCGATCCCCGAGAACTGCTTCGACGCAGTGGAGCTGTCGAGGACGGCGGACGAGTCGGTGTGGCTCCCCAGGGCTGCGGGCTACGCCGCGACGCGCTCGTCCGACGCGCACAACCTCGACGACGTCGCGCGCGTATGGACCGAGGCGGAGTGTGAATTCAGCGTAGCGGGGCTTCGCAGCGCTTTCGCCGCGAAGGCAACGAGGATTTCAGAAAGGATCAGGTTCATATGACACTTGCGGAGATCGTAGAGAAGGTCGGAGGGAGCATTGCGGTCGACAAGCCGGGCGCGGAGGCGAAGTTCGCCTATGCGAGCGACCTGCTGTCGGACGTCATGGGGCACTGCGGCGACGAATCGGTCCTCATCACCATACAGAACCACCTCAACGCCATCGCCGTCTGCACGCTCGACGGAATAGAGATCGTGGTCATCTGCCACGGCCGTCCGATCCCGGACGACATGGCCGAGGCCGCGAAACGCGAGGGTGTGGCGATAGTCACCACCCCCCTTTCGCAGTTCGAGGCCTCCGTCGCGCTTTCGGCCCTCGCGCCGTCACGAAAGTGACCTGAGCACCACGCCCTTGAGGTACGCGCCCTCGGGGAAGGACAGCGCGACCGGATGATCCATCCCCGCTCGCGTCCGCGCGACCACCTGGAAGCCCTTCTTCGCGTCCTCGGCGGCCTCGGCGAGAATCGTGTCGAAGAACTCAGGAGTCATCGCCCCGGAACACGAGAACGTCGCGAGGTATCCGTTCGGCTTAAGGAGCTTCATCGCGAGGAGGTTGATGTCCTTGTAGCCGCGGGCCGCCCTCATGAGCTGCCCCTTCGTCGCCGCGAACTTCGGCGGATCGAGGACGACCATGTCGAACCTGCGCCCCTCGTCGCGGCATTTCCTGAGGAACTGGAAGACGTCCGCCTCGACATACTCCATCTCGGTTCCGCAGAGGTGCGCCAGCGACTCGTTCCTCTTCGCCAGCGCGAGAGCGTCCGCCGAGACGTCGACCTGCGTCACCTTCGCGGCCCCGCAGGCGCGCGCGAAGAGTCCGAAGCCGCCGGTGTAGCAGAAGCAGTTGAGGACGTCTGCGCCGTTCGCAAGCGCGCCGACTGCCGCTCGCGCGTCGCGCTGGTCGAGGTAGAAGCCGGTCGTGTGGCCCCTGCGGACGTCGACAAGGAACTTCACCGGCCCTTCGACGACCTCTATGAGCTCAGGCGGCTCCGCCCCTGACAGAAGCGGACAGGACGCATCGGTCGCAAGCCCCTCCCTGGCGCGGGAATCCGCGTCAAGGCGCTCGGAGACGCCCAGGCAGAACGGCGCGAACTTCATGAGCGCGTCGGCGATCTCCGCCTTGCGCGCGTCGGCGCCGGCGGACGTGAACTGGCAGACGACATGGCCTGCGTAGTAGTCCGCGACGACGCCCGGCAGTCCGTCGGACTCGGCGTTCACTAGCCTCACCGCGTTCGTGTAGGCGTTCGCGAAGAAGTCGGCGCGGCGACCGACCGCCGCGGCGACGAGGTCCGCGACCGGCGCATCGGGGACGATTCTCACGCGTATCTGCGACGCGGGGGAGTACCATCCGAGCGCGATTTTCCCGCCCTTCGAATCGCACACCTCCACGAGCTCGCCCGCGGCGGCCTCGCCGCCTTCGACCGCACCCGAGAAAACCCACGGATGCCCCTTCAGGACGCTTCTCTCGCGCCCTTTCCTGAGGACGACGCGCTCCATTACCTGACGCGCTTGATTGCACCGAACTTGCAGACCTGGCCGCACTGCCTGCAGCCAGCGCAGAGGTTGGGGTCGATCTTCATCTGGAATGCGCCGGGACGGATCTCCGCGCCGCGCGTCATCGCGGGGCAGCCCATCTTGAAGCAGGCGCCGCACGCCTTGCACTTCTCGGGGTCGACTTCGCAGAGCCCCTCCTTGGTCAGCTTCGCGGCGATCCGGCACGGGGCGTAGGCGATGACGAGCCACGGCTCGCCCGAGTCCATCGCCGTCGAAAGCGTCTTCTCGAGTCCGCCAAGGTCGTCAGCCGAAACCTTGACGACGTTCTTGTAGCCGCACGCCTTCGCGATGTCCGCGATCTCGGTGACGGGCGCGGGATCGCCCGCGAGAGTCTTTCCGGTGCCGGGGTTGTCCTGGTGTCCGGTCATCGCGGTGATGCGGTTGTCGAGCACCACGGTCGTGACGGGCGTTCCGTTGTAGAGCGCGGAGAGTATCCCCGTGATGCCGCTGTGGAAGAACGTCGAGTCGCCGAGGACCGCGCAGATGCGCCCCTTGAGGCCCGCCTTGCGCATGCCTGCGGCGTTGCCGATGGACGCGCCCATGCAGATCGTGGAGTCCATCGCGTTGAGGGGAGGAAACGCCCCGAGCGTGTAGCAGCCGATGTCGCCCGTCACCGTCGCGCCGAGCTTGTGGAGGACGTGGAAGACGCCGCGGTGACCGCATCCCGCGCAGAGCACGGGCGGACGCGTCGGAAGCCCCTCGGGGACCTTCTTCGCCTTCGCCTTCGGGACGTCGCCGAGAATCTCGTGGCGGAGGTTCTGCAGGCGGTCGGCGTTGAGCTCGAGCATGTTGAGCTCCGTCTTGTGCTCGACGACCTTGATGCCCATCGCCTTGACCTGGTCCTCGAGGAACGGATCGAGCTCCTCGACGACGAGGACCTTCTTCACGCTCTTCGCGAACTTCGCTACGAGGGCTCTGGGAAGCGGATTCGTCCAGCCGAGCTTGAGGATCTGGCAGTCGGGGAAGATCTCCTTCACGTACTGGTACGCGACGGCGCTCGTGACGATTCCAAGCCCCTTCGCCTTCGCGGAGACCTTGACGCCCTTCGCGGGCTTCACCACCTTGTTGAACTTGGAGCGGTTCGCCTCCTTCTCCATCGCCGCCGTGCGCTTCTGCGCGTTCATGCGCTGCGTCGGGGAGAACGCCGGCACTGGAATGTTGCGGCGGATGTCCTTGACGTAGGGGAGGAGCGGATGCGGAGCCGGCTTGAAGTCGCCCAGCTCGACCAGCGACGAAGAGTGGCTCGTGCGCGTCGTGAGGCGGATGATCACCGGAACGCTGAACTTCTCCGAAAGCTCGAACGCCTTGAGCGTGAAGTCGTACGCCTCCTGCGAGTCGGCCGGCTCCAGGAGGAGCGCACGCGCGAACTTCGCGAGGTTGCGGTTGTCCTGCTCGTTCTGCGAGGAGTGCATGCCGGGATCGTCGGCGGACACGAGGACGAAGCCGCCCAGGGGCCCGACGTAGGTGAACGTCATGAGCGGATCCATCGCGACGTTGAGTCCGACGTGCTTCATCGCCGTAAGCGTCCTCGCGCCGGCCATCGAGGCGCCGACCGCGGTCTCAACGGCGACCTTCTCGTTTACGGCCCACTCGCACTTGATGGTGTCCTTGAACTTCGCGATGTTCTCGAGGATTTCCGTCGAGGGGGTCCCGGGATACGCCGAGGCGACCACGCACCCGGCCTGCGCCGCGGCGTGCGCGACTGCTTCGTTGGCGCTAAGGAACTTCTTCATTTCATTTCTCCTTGAAGTTGATCTGCATCCTCATGCGAAGAGCTTCGCGAGCTTCTCGAGCTGCGCGACCTTCTCCTTGTTCTCGGCGAGCTTGCGGCGCGCCTCCGCGACTACCGCATCGGGCGCGTGCGCGACGAAGTTCTCGTTCGCGAGCTTCGCCTCGCTCGACTTGATGAACCCGGCGAGCTTCGCGAGCTCTCCCGCGATGCGCTTCGACTCGGCCGCCTTGTCTACGAGCCCCTCGAGCGAGAGGTAGACCGTGCCGAACTTCGTGATCTTCGACGGCATCGCGAGATCGCTCCCCGCCGGCGCGAACTCGACAGACTCGGCGCGCATCGCCTTTGCGAGGACCTTGACCTCGTCCGCAGGCAAGGGTGCGGGAGCGCCGTATCCCCCAGCCGCAGGCTGTCCGCAAAGCGGATGCCCTAGCAGGGGTGAGCTCCCGTCCGTTCCGCGCGCCACGGTCACCTTCACCCACGTCGCCGGCGGGACCTTGTACTCGGCCCGCAGCGCGCGGATGGCGGTGATCGCCTCGCGCTTCGCGTTGACGAAGTCGTAGTTCTCCTCGGTGACGCCCCACGCCGCCTTCTCGGCGTCGGTGTAGCCCTCGGGGAACTTCTGCAGCATGATCGTCTCGTCCTCCTTGAGGAACCCGAGCTGGTGCGCGACCTCCTCGGTGACGAACGGCATGTACGGATGGAGGAGCCTCAGCGCCTTCCAGAAGACGTCGCGGAGAATCGCGACCGACACGGCCTTGTTCGGCGAGTCCTTGACGTACTCCACGTAGCCGTCGCAGATCTGCGTCCAGAAGAAGTCGTAGACCGCGAGCGCCCCGTCCTGGATGCGGTACGCCTCGAGGATCTCGTTGACCTTGCGGCAGGCGAGGTCGGCGGCGTAGAGGATGTGGCGGTCGTCGGCGGAGAGGGATTGGCCAAACGCAGTTTGGCCATCAATGCTGCTCCCGAACCCCTCCTGCGGAAAGGCCTCCATCTGCATTTGCAGGAACTTCGCCGCGTTCCAGATCTTCGTCGTGAAGTTGCGTCCGATCTCGAACTTCTCCTTGTTCACCTTCGTGTCGCACTCGAGCGAGGTTATGAGAGCGATGGAGAAGCGCAGCGCATCCGCGGAGTACTGGTCGATGAGCTCGAGCGGATCGAGCGAGTTGCCCTTCGACTTCGACATCTTCGAGCCGTCCGCCGCACGGACGATGCCGTGGATGACGATGTTCCTGAACGGCGGCTTCTTCATGAAGTGGATGCCGGCCATCATCATGCGGGCGACCCAGAAGAAGATGATGTCCTGCGCCGTCACGAGGTCGGTCGTCGGATAGTAGTACTCGAGGTCCTTCGTCTTCTCGGGCCAGCCGAGGGTCGAGAAAGGCCAGAGCCACGACGAGAACCACGTGTCGAGGACGTCGGGGTCCTGCTCGAGGTCGGCGAGCGTAAGCGCGGCGTTGCCTGTCTTGGCCTTCGCCTGCGCGAGCGCCTCCTCGGCGGTCTCGGCGACAAAAACCATTTCACCGGAACCGGACGGGGAGTGATCTCCCCGCACCCCTCCAGTGGAAATGGTCTTTTTCAAGTAGTAGGCAGGAATCCTGTGCCCCCACCAGAGCTGGCGGGAGATGCACCAGTCCTGGATGTTCTCCATCCAGTTGAAGTAGATCTTGCTCCAGCGCTCTGGGACGAACTTGACCTCGCCGGACTTGACCGCGGCGATCGCGGGCTCGGCGAGCGGCTTCATCTTCACGAACCACTGCTTCGAGAGGCGCGACTCCACCGTCTCGTGGCAGCGGTAGCAGTGTCCGACCTGGTTGTCGATGTCCTCGATGTGGTCGAGGAATCCGCCCGCCTCGAGATCATCGACGATCGCCTTGCGGCACTCCCAGCGGTCCATTCCGCAGTACTTCTCGCCGGCGAGCTCGTTCATGTGCGCGTCGTCGGTCATGATGTTGATCTCGGCGAGGCCGTGGCGCTTGCCGACGAGGAAGTCGTTGGGGTCGTGCGCGGGAGTGATCTTCACGATGCCCGTGCCGAACTCGCGGTCGACGTAGTCGTCGCTTATGACGGGGATCTCGCGCCCGGTGAGCGGGAGGATGACGGTCTTGCCGACTAGGTGAGCGTAGCGGTCGTCCTTGGGGTTGACCGCGACCGCAGTGTCGCCCGGAAGCGTCTCGGGACGAGTAGTCGCGACCATGACGTAGTCCTTGTACGGCTCGCCCGCCGCGCCCTTCGCGCTGCCGACGACGGGATAGCGGATGTACCAGAAGTGCCCGTGGTTGGGCTCGTGCTCGACTTCGTCGTTGGCAAGCGCCGTGCCGCACCTCGGGCACCAGTTGACGATGTAGTTGCCCTTGTAGACGAGACCTTCGTTGTAGAGCTGGGTGAACACCTTCGCGACTGCGCGCGAGCAGCCCTCGTCGAACGTGAAGCGCTCGCGCTGCCAGTCGGTCGAGTTGCCGAGCATGCGCTGCTGGTGCACGATCGTGCCGCCGTACTGCTTCTTCCACTCCCACACGCGCTCGAGGAACTTCTCGCGCCCGAGGTCCTGGCGGCGCTTGCCCTCCTTCTTGAGCGCCTTCTCGACGACGTTCTGCGTCGCGATGCCGGCGTGGTCCGTGCCGGGGAGCCACAGCGTGTTCTTCCCCTGCATGCGGCGCCAGCGAACGAGGATGTCCTGAATCGTCTGGTTGAGCGCGTGGCCCATGTGCAGTATGCCCGTCACGTTCGGCGGCGGAATGACGACAGAATAATGCTCGCGCCCGTCGGGCTCCTGGTGAAAATATCCGTTCTTCTCCCAGATCGGGTACCACTTGGCCTCCGCGGCCTTCGCGTCGTAATGCTTGTCCATCATGTCTTTATTAATCGTCTTTTTCAGGAAATGAGCGAATATTATACCATATTCTCAGGCGAACGCCTGAAAATCATGGAATAAAGCGCGAAAAAACAGCCGCGACCCCGCCAATGTCACTTGTGCGTGGCCAGCAGATCGGCCAGAACCGGGTCCTTGAGCCTGATTTCATCCGGCGCAAGGCCCTCGATCTCGTGCGGGAAGACGATCCATCCGTCGCCGACGTCGCGGACGAAGAAGTCGGGCTTCATGTCGGTTCTGTTCTTGCCCGGCTTCCAGTAGACGCAGGCCATCTTCATCTCCGCCCCTGCCGCGGCGATCCACGCCCTGACGGCCACGCCGGTCTTGCCGGTGTCGAACACATCATCCACGACAAGGACTCTTTCGCCGGGGCGAAGCATTCCGAAGACCTCTTCGCCGAGCGTGAAGACGACCTCCCCCTCGTTCTCGCCGATGCCGGTGTAGCTCGCGCATTTGAGGGGGATGTGCCGGACGGACCACCCGGCGCACTTCAGGTATTCGTGGACCGCCACGCCAACGGGAGCTCCGCCGCGCCAGAGCGCCACCATCACGTCCGGCCGCCAGCCCGACCTCCTCACCGCGGCGGCAAGCCGCCACGTGTCGCGCAGAAATTCGTCTGCCGACAGATATGTCTTTTCCGTTTCCATGGATCTCCCCCGTCAGAGTCCGACTTCCGAGTCGGCGGAGAGGGGCTTCACCTTGGAGAAGTTGCGGAAATACCAGTCATAGCCGGAGCGGACGACCTTGTGGACTATGCGCTGCACGTCGCCCGCGGGCTCCACGTCGGGGCATGGCCCGCCCTTCCGCGCGTCAAGTCCGCCGCGTATGACGCCGTATCCCCACATCGAGCCGGGCACCAGCGCCAGCATGCAAACCCAGAACAGGAATCTCCTCATGTCTTGAACCTCCTTGCCGGGCATTATACAAAATCCCGCCCGATTCCGCAATGCCGCGCGGACGCCGGACACGGCGCTATTCGTACCTCAGGCAGTCGATCGGGTTCAGCTTCGACGCGCGCCACGCGGGATAGAAGCCGAAGAAGAGCCCGACCACCGACGATATGGCGAACGCGTAGACCGCCGAGACGGGCGAGACGAGAACCGGCCAGCCAGCGGCGGCGCCGACCGCGTACGACGCGCCGACGCCCACCGCCACGCCCGCCGCGCCGCCGATCGTGGAGAGAACCATCGCCTCGAGGCAGAACTGCACGAGAATGCCGCGCGGCGTCGCGCCTATGGACATCCTGAGCCCGATCTCGCGGATGCGCTCCGTGACCGAGACCAGCATGATGTTCATGATGCCGATTCCGCCCACGACGAGGGTTATGACCGAGAAGATGAGCAGGAGCGTCCCGACGATGCCCGTCGCCGAGCCGATCGTGTTCATGATCTCCGTCGTGTCGCGCGTCTCGAAGTCGTTGTCCTCCCAGTCGGCGAGATGGTGCCTCTGCCGGAGCAGCGCGCCGATCTCGCGGCGGGCGTCCTCCAGGTCGTCCATCGTCACGAGCGAGATGTTCATCATGTTGACGTTGTTGAACTTCGAGCGCTGGAGGTAGCGGTGGACCGAGGTATACGGCGCCATCACCACGTCGTCCTGGTCCTGCCCCCAGTTGTTCGCGCCCTTCGACTCGAGGACGCCAATGACCTTGAACGTCATGTTCTTCAGGCGGATCACCTTGCCGACAGGGTCCTCGTCGGCGGCGAACAGGTTGGACTTTACGGTCGTGCCGATCACGCAGACGCGGGCCGCGAGGCGCGTCTCCTCGTCCGTGAAGAACCGCCCGTCTCCGACAGTCCAGTTGCTTATGCCGAGAATGTCCGTGGAGACGCCCTGGACGTTGCCGGCCCAGTTCTTCGCGCCGTACATCATCTGCACCGACGTGCGCACCTGCGGGCTCACGCCCTGCACGAGGTGCCCGAGCTCGCGCTTGATCGCCTCCGCGTCCTCGGCCGTCATCGTCTGCCCCTGGCCCATTCCGCCCGAGACGGGCCCCTGGTTGCGGCGCTCCGGGAAAAGCATGACGAGGTTGTTGCCGAGGCTGGATATTTCGCGCACAAGCATCGTCTTGGCGCCCTCGCCTATCGCCATCGCGAGGATTACGGCGACGATTCCGATGCCGATGCCGAGGCACGAGAGGAACGAGCGTATCGGATTGCGCCCAAGCGACTTCAGCGACACCTTGAAAATCGTAGCGAAGTTCATGCTGCCTCCTCTTTCGTCATTTCCCTCAACCCATCCATGAGACGTCGCGTCTCGCCAAGCGCGGCGGTGAAAAGCGCAACCGCCGCCTTCATGCCAGCGTCTCCTTGACGAGGCGTGAGACCTCCTCTGTCGTCCTCCTGCCGCCTTCGCCGCGGTCGTCGCGCATGATTCTGCCGTCGCGCATGACGACGTGCCGCTTCGCGTAGGCGGCGATGTCGTCCTCGTGCGTCACCATGACGATGGTGATGCCCTCGTTCGAGAGCTCGGTGAAGAGGTTCATGATCTCTATCGAGCTCTTCGTGTCGAGGTTGCCCGTCGGCTCGTCCGCGAAGAGCACGGGCGGATTGTTCATGAGAGCGCGCGCGATCGCGACGCGCTGCTGCTGTCCGCCCGAGAGCTGCGCGGGGGTGTGCATCTCGCGCCCCTTGAGCCCGACGCGCTCGAGGAGCTGCATGGCGCGCGCCTTGCGCCCGCGTCGGTTCAGGCGCCCCATGTACAGGTCCGGCAGCTCGACGTTCTCGAGCGCGCTCGTGCGCGGCAGAAGGTTGAAGTTCTGGAACACGAACCCGAGCTTGCGGCAGCGTATCTTCGCGAGCTCCGCGCGCGAGCGCGCCGCCACCTCGATTCCGTCAAGGAGGTACGAGCCCTTCGTCGGCACATCGAGGCAGCCGAGGATGTTGAGCATCGTGGACTTGCCCGAGCCCGAAGAGCCCATGATCGCGAGGAACTCCCCCTCGTCGACTGACAGCGACACCCCGTCCAGCGCGTGCACCGGCTCGCCGCCGACCGCGTAGATCTTGTACATGTCGCGTATATCGATGAGATGGCTCACTTCTTCGGCTCCGGGGCCGTTCCCTTGTTCTGTCCGCGCTTCGGGAACTTCGGCATGAACGGATTGGATTCGTCCTTGCCGGCGGAGGTCCGGGCCGTCTGATAGCCGACGATCGCCTCTCGTCCCTCGAGGGACGCCGCGCCGTCGCACACCAGCTCCGTGAACGAATCGTCCGTCACGCCCTCCGACACGAGCACGTACTCCGGCGGCGCGGCAGGGTCCGCGGGCTTCAGCCATATCTTGCGTCCGCGCGGCACTTCGCCGGCCTTCGCGAGGTCCTCCTCCTTCGGGCGGAACCTGAACGCCGCGGCGGCGACGGCCACGACGTTCTCGGCGCGCGCCGTCTCGATCGAGAGCGTCGCGGTCATGCCGGGAAACAGCTTCTGCCCGGGGTTCTCCGCCTCGACGATCACCGGGAAGGTCACGACGTTGCTGGTGGTCGTCGAAGCCTTCCTTATCTGCTTCACGACGCCCGTGAAGCCGGTCCGGTAGGCGTCGACCGTGAACGTGACCTTCTGGCCGACGACGATTCCGCCCACATCGGCCTCCGGGACGTCCGCCGCGACCCAGACCGTGTCGAGGTCCTCGGCGATCGAGAGGATCGGTATCGCGTTCATGGACGAGACGACGGTCTCGCCCTCCTCGACCTTGCGGTCGATGACGATTCCGTCGACGGGCGAGACGATCGTGCAGTAGTCGAGGTCGGCCTTGGCCTTGCTTACGGACGCCTTCGCCTGCTCGACCGCGGCCAGGGCGCTCTTGTGGTTGGCCTTCGCGCTATCGAGCCCCGCCGCGGCCCTGTCGAGGGCCTCCTGCGCGCTGTCGAGGTCCGCGACCGGGGCCATCTGCCTCTCCGCGAGCGTCTTCTTGCGCTCGTAGGTCTTCCTGGCGAGGGCGAGCTCGGCCTCCGACGACTTCACGGCGGCTGCGCGGACGTCGACGTTCGCCTCGTTGGCGTGGAGCTGCGCCACGGCGCTCTTGTAGTTCGCGTCGTAGACCTGCGGGTCGATGAGCGCGACGACCTGCCCGTTCGTCACGGTGTCGTTGTAGTCCACGTAGAGCTTTATGAGCTTCCCGTTGACCTGCGCGCCGACTGGGATGCCCTTCGACGAGTTGCGCGGCGTCACGGTGCCGGTCGCGCTGACCGTGCGGACGACATCCGCCCTCGCTATCGGCGCGACGCGGTACTTCTCGCCCTTGCCCCCCGGGCCATTCTGCCCGCCGCCTCCGCATCCCGCGAGCACGGCCGCCGCGGCGAGCGCGCCCGCTCCAAGCATCCTCAGGTGTTTCATCGATCGGCCTCCAATGGTTCCTCACATTTCTTCGCCCACGGTCTCCTCGCGGTAGTCGGGCGGCACTCCGAGCGCGGAGAACAGCTTCGCCTCCGCTACCTGCCCGCGGTAGAACGCCTTGACGCGGTTTCCGAGGGCGGTGACGTAGGAAGCGACGGCGTCGGCGTAGTCCACGCGGCTCGCGTCGCCCACGCCGAGCTGCCCGCGCACGTTCTCCAGGTTCTCCCTGGCCTGCCTCAGCGACTCCTCCGCGGAAGCGAGCGCGACCCGGGAGTTGTCGCGCTCGGCTACGGCGAGCTCGAGCGCGAGCGACAGCTCCTGCTCGGCGCCGTCCACGTCGGACGCCGCCGCGAGCATCGCCGTCACCGCGCGGTCAACCGCCGTCGTCTTGCGCCAGCCGGTGAAGAGCGACTGCACGCCGCTGAGCCCCCAGCGCCAGTACCACATCGGATCGGTCCAGTTGAGCGAGGCCGTCGCGGACACCGACGGCATCAGATCCGCCACTGCGAAATCGACGCGGTCGCTCGCCGCCCTGAGCTTCGCGCGCGCGACCTGCACCTTCGGGGCGTTCCTCCGCGCGAGCGCGAAGGCTCCGTCGACGCCGAAGCAAGTGTCGGCGAAGCCGCGCGACATCGCGGCGAGCGGACTCCCGCGGCGGGGCAGGATGTCGTCGCGGCACGCCCGCGACACGTCGAGGCCCAGCGCGCGGACGAGCTTCGCTCCCGACGTCGCGACGGAGTTCGAGGCGGATACGACCGACTCGCGCGCCGAGGCGAGGTCCATCCTCGCGCGCAGCACGTCGAGATTCTTCGCCTCCCCCGCCGCCAGCCTGTCCTCGGCCTGCCCGAGGCGCTCGGCGAACTCGAACTCGTTGGTGAGCGCCACGTCGAGAAGCGCGTCCGCCTCCAGGACCGCGAAGTACGCCGACGCAACCGCCTCGAAGACGGAGAACCCCTCGTCCGCGTACTTCAGCTCTGCGGCGACGACGGACTCCGCCTGCGCGGCGACCTGCGCGCGGTTCCGCCCGAAGTCCCAGAGAAGCACCTCAAGGGAGAGCGATCCAGACGCGTCGCCCACGGTGCGCCCGCTCAGGTCGCGGAGCTTCGCCACCTTGCTGGACGCCGTCCGGCCGAGCGTCGCGGAGAGCGAGGGCGCCTTCCACGGGGTCGCGCTCGCGAGCGGCGCGTCAGACTCCAGCTCGAGCATCGCGAGGTGCGCGTCCGCCCACGAGAGATAGGCGGACGCCATCTCCGGGCGGTTTGTGACGGCGAAGTCGACGAGCTTGGCGAGGGTCGCGCCCCTGAGGTCGACGCGCGGTCCGTCCACCGTCCGCCCGTCCGCCCGGCCCGAGACCTCGTCCTGCGCCATGCGGGCGTCGCGGACGGCCGTGCATCCCGCAAGCACCGCAACGGCCGCGGCCAATGTCAAGGTCCTTGATGAAAACATGGTAAGTATTTTATCAAATCACCCCCGCCGTGCGCAATGCCGCCGGAGAGCAGGCGCGGCGGCGGAACGGTCACCTCTCCAGCGGGCGGCGGCGCGCCCGCTCGTCGAGGATCGCGTCAAGCTCGCCGTCTCCGAAATCGTCCACGAGCTCATCCGGACGGTCTGGCTCGACCTCAAGCCGCCGCAGCGCCGCCATGGCCACCAGGCGGAACACGGGCGCGGCGGAATTGCCGCCCTGGTGGTACTTGGCGCGCGAGTCGAAATCAAGCGTCACCAGAACGACAATGCGCGGCGGAACCGGCTCCTCGTCCTCGGGGCGGAGCTTGACGACGCCTGACGGAACGATGCCGCAGAACGTGGCGCGGTAGAGCCCGTCCGCATAGCGTCCGTTCACCACCTTCTGCGCCGTCCCGGTCTTGCCGGAGACCGAATACCCCTTGATCGCGGCGCGGCGCGCCGTCCCGGCCGGCGAGGCGACGCCAAGCATGATCTCGCGCATCGTCCGCGCCGTCCCCTTCGAGACAGGGGTCGCCGCCACCTTCGGGACGTGGCGGTAGCTCTCCGTGCCGTCCGCGGCGACGATGCGCTCGACTATGTGCGGCTTCATGCGGCGGCCGTCGTTCGCTATCGCCTGGTAGGCGCAGGCTATCTGGAGCGCGGTCACGGACACCCCCTGCCCTATCGGCGCCCGGGACCAGGTGAGGACATCCCACCTGCGCCAGTCGCGCAGTATGCCGGACTCCTCGCCCGGGAGCTCCACTCCCGTCCTCTGTCCGAAACCGAACGCGCGCATCGAGTTCCAGAGCCTCGCCGGGCCGATGTCGCAGCCGAGCTTGCCGATCACGATGTTCGACGAATGCACTATCGCGTCCGCAACCGTCATCCGCGGCTCCCAGACATGGCTTCCGTCCCCGGGGAGCTTGTGGTACCGCTCGTCGTTCCGGCGCGTGTCGTAGAGCGTGTCGGGCTTCACGATGCCCATGTCGAGCGCGGTGGCGGCCGTTATGACCTTCATGACGCTGCCCGGCTCGTACGTGAAGTTGACGGTGCGGTTGATCTTCTCGGCGTCCGAGGCCCGTCCGTAGGAGAGCGGATGGAAGTCGGGGAGCGACGCCATCGCCAGCACCGCCGCCGTCTTCGCGTCGAGGACCACGCACCATCCGGAACCGGCCCCGAACTCCCTGACGCCACGAGCGAGAAGCGTCTCGACGTCGTACTGGAGGGCGTTGTCCACCGTCAGGTACACGTCCGAGCCCGGTATGGGCGCGACCTCCTCTATGCGCTTGTCGTACAGCTCGCTGCCGATGGCGTTCTTCTTGCCGCGGACGAGGCCCGGGACGCCGGTGAGCTCGGCGTTGAACTTCAGCTCGATTCCCGCGGAGGGCTCGCCCGCGGCGTTCACGGAACCCACGACGTGCGAAAGGCAGCGGTCGTGGAGATACTGGCGCACCTGCCTGTCCTCTATAGCGACGCCCGCCACCTGGCGCGAGTCGGCGATGACCGCGTGCGCGTCCGGATCGGAGGACATCGCGAGAAACTGGTACCGCTTGGACGTGTTGCGGCACATCGCGGCGATTCTGCCGCGGTCGATGTGCAGCGCGTCGGCGATCGTCGCCTGTATCTCCTCCGGCGTGCGCCTGGGCTTCCCCCTGGGCTTGACCACGCGGTTCGTGAGCGCGACCGGATCAAGCCTGTACTCCCAGAACGGGACCGACTTCGCAAGCGGAACCGGCGTCGCTCCGCCGTCGTAGATGGTGCCGCGCCTCGCCGGGAGCCTGCGGGTGAACATGTAGTTTGGGGCGGCGACCTTGGACGAGAGGTGCGTCCTCACCAGCTTCTGCGCGCTGTATAGCGCGAAGGCGCTCAGCAGGACGACCGGAAGCCAGAAACGGAAATTCTCGCCCCGCATCGCCACGCCGCGTCACCTCCTGATCGCCCCGCGTCCGCCGTCGTACCTCGCGGTCTGCGAAGTGACGGATGCGGCGCGGGCCCTGGCGATCTCCACCGACGCCTGGCACCGTATGGGCTGACCCGTCGCCCTGCTCAGGCGCACGATCTGCCTGGCGGGATCTGGATCGCGCATCTTCATCCCGTGCCGGAGAAGCGCCGCGTCCAGCCTCTGCGGAGTGGTCATGCCGTCCCACCTCGCCTGCTCGCGCAGCCGCTCGTTCTCCAGCGCGTCAAGCTCGCGCCTCCTGTCCCCAATCGTCTTCTTCAGCTGCGTGCAGCTCGAGGCCGCGAGATGGTTCACTATGACCATCACGAAAAGCGTGAGCATCACCGCCCCGATGTACATCGAGCCAGTGGCCATCACGCTCATTCTCCTCGTAACCCTGCGGTTTCTTTTCATGTCGTTCAGATCCTTTCTACGGCCCTGAGCTTGGCGCTCCGTGCCCTGGGGTTGGAAGACTTTTCCGCATCCGCGGCCATTACCGCGCCTTTTGTCGCAGCCTTCACCCGCGGCAGGACTCCCTCCCATCTCTCCCCCCCCTGCTGGAGAGAGACCATCCTGCCGGCATGCGAGGCGAAGAACCTCTTCACGATCCGGTCGGTAAGCGATTCGAAGGTTATCACCGCGAATCTCCCGCCCGGCCGCAGGAGCGCAAGACAGCCTTCCAGCGCGCGCTCAAGCTCCCCCGTCTCGTCGTTCACCTCCATCCTCAGGGCCTGGAAGACGCGGGTTGCAGGGTGGTGCGCCCCGCGCCTCCCGACGAGCCTCTCGATGAAACCGGCGAGCTCTCCAGTCGTATGGAACGGCCTAGGAACGCGTTCCGCGACTATGCCCCTCGCGATTCGCCTCGAGTTCGGCTCCTCGCCCTTCCTGCGGAAGATCTCTTCCAATCTTTCCGCGCTGCATCCGTTTACCAAATCCGCGGCGGTCGTCTTCTGCGACCGGTCCATCCGCATGTCGAGCGGTCCGTCCCGGAGAAAGCTGAACCCGCGCTCCGCGTCGTCCAGCTGCGGACTCGACACGCCAAGGTCCAGCAGCACCCCGTCGACGCCGGTCCATCCCCGCTCGGACGCCAGGCTCCCTATATCGCCGTGGCAGCCCTTCACGACCGTCAGCCCCGCGATTTCCCCGATCTCGCGGAGAGCCTGCTCGTCGCGGTCTATGCCGAGCACCTCCCCGCCCCGGGCGATGATCTCCCTCGTGTGCCCGGCCCGCCCGAGCGTGCCGTCCACATACCTCCCGCCTGGCCTGACGGCCAGCGCCGCCATCGTCTCCTCCAGAAGAACCGGGACATGTCTTCCCATCCCCCGAACCTCCCGTCAGAACCCGGCCAGCGCCAGGGCCTCCCGCAGACCCGCCTGGTCGACTTCGTCGGCCGGGGCAAGCGCCGCGGGATCCCACAGCTTGAACATGCGTACCGCACCCAGCATGGCGACAGTCGTCGTCAGGTTCGCGAACCGAAGGAGCTTGTCGCTCACGCGAATGCGGCCTTGAACGTCAAGGGGCAGCATCTCGGAGATTGCGCCTATCTTGTCCAGGACGGGTTTCAGCGCCGGATCAAAAAGCGCCTTCTCCCTGAGCCTGTCAAGACGGGCCTTCATCTCCAGCGCAGGAATGATGTCTACACACCTTTCCTGCGGATCGGGCATCGCGTAGACAAACTCCGGATTCCCCATGACCTTTCTCCATTCACTGGGAATGGTGAAACGCTTCTTGGGATCCAAGGCATGATCATAGCGGCCTACAAGACCAGCCATTTCAGCCTGAGTCGACACCGCGACACTCTGGTTGTCACCCTTTGACATTTCGTGACACCATTATACATTTTCTGACACCGAGTTTCAATAGGAATCTCAAAAAAAGTTATATCTAGCAGAAAATCCGTCAATATCTCAAAAATCAAGCAACTAAATCTCAATCACGGCAATGCCCTACCACCAAGCATCGAAGACCGTCTTGCGGCTGGCGACTCCGTACTTCTGCGGGCTGTCTGGGTTCTGGTAGTTTCAATTCACGCCCGTCTTGTGATGGGCGACGACGGGTGTCCGCCCCCT
>JAFRJH010000153.1 GCA_017432385.1 Kiritimatiellia bacterium | reverse complement strand
TGGAGACGACGGACCACGAGGCGGTGACCGCGCTCGTGCGCGCCGTCGGGCTCGTCGACGTCGCGATTCCGCGCGGCGGCGAGCGGCTCATCCGCGCGATGTGCGAGGCGGCGCTGGTCCCCGTCCTCAAGCACTCCAAGGGAGTGTGCCACATATACGTCGACGACAGGGCCGACCTCGGCATGGCGCTCTCGATCCTCGACAACGCGAAGACGCAGCGTCCGGGGGTATGCAACGCCGCGGAATGCCTGCTCGTCCACGAGAGGCTCGCGCCGCTCTTCATGCCGATGGTCGAGGCGTGGGCGAAGGACAAGGGCGTGGCGCTCCACGAGAACGAGGCGGGGACGGAGTATCTCTCGCTCGACATCAACGTAGCGAAGGTCGCCGACCACCGCGCCGCCATAGACTTCATAAACGCGAACTCGTCGCACCACTCCGACTGCATCGTGACGAACGACGAAGGCCGCGCGGCGGAGTTCCTGCGCGACGTCGACTCGGCGGCGGTCTACCACAACGTCTCGACGCGCTTCACGGACGGCGGCGAGTTCGGCATGGGCGCGGAGATCGGCATTTCGACGGACAAGCTCCACGCGCGCGGCCCCATGGGGCTGGAGGAGCTCACCACCTACAAGTACCTCGTCACCGGCGACGGCGTGGTCAGGAAGTAGCCCGGGCGGGCTGGCCGTGGCAGCATACATGAATGCGGTTTTCTTCGACATGGACGGAACGCTGATCGACTCGAAGGCCGATCTCGCCGCGACCGTCAACCACACGCGTCGCGACCTGGGGCTTCCGGACCTGCCGATGGAGACGGTCCTCGGCAACGTCGGGCAGGGCGCGAAGGTCCGTCTGCAGAAGTCGATACCCGAGTGCGGCGGGAAAAGCCCGGAGGAGCTGATGGAGCTGTTCATGTCGCACTACGCGGAGCACATGATTGAGTCCGTCCGGCTGTACCCCGGCGTCCGGCGGACGCTGGAGGAGCTGCGCGACCGCGGCTGGCTTCTGGGCGTCAACACGGCGAAACCGGCCTTCGCGACCCACGCGATCCTCGAGAAGTTCGGGCTTGCGCGCCTCTTCGGGGATGCCGTCGTCGCCGGAGGGGACTGTGCGGAGATGAAGCCGAGCGCCCTGCCGCTGAGGGAATGCGCCGCCAGGATGGGCGGGCACCGCCTCTCGCCCTGCGACTGGATGGTGGGCGACAGCTGGACGGATCTCAAATGCGCCGAGAACGCGGGAATCAAGTCCGCCTACTGCTCGTACGGATTCGGACGCCTCGCCGACTCTCGGTTCACGGTGAGGATCGACCGCTTCGAGGAGCTTGCCGGGCACCTGGGCGGCGCAGGGGGCGGACCGGACCCTGGCCACTCCCCTGCCTGACCCGGAGCCGAAAATCCGAATGACGCGCGGCGCCGGGATTTGGTAAAATATCCGCCAACGGGGTGCTGCCGCGCGCGGTGCGCGGCGGCTGAGATGAGACCCGAGAACCTGAACAGGGTAATTCCTGCGGAGGAAGGATCCATATGACGCAGCTTGAAGCCGCCCGGAAGGGCGTTGTGACTGAGGCCATGAAATACGTGGCGGAGGCCGAGAACGCGGACGCCGAGGCCGTTCGCGCGGCCGTCGCGTCCGGCGAGGCGGTGATACCGCTCAACATCCACCATGCGAACGCGCGTCCGACCGGCGTCGGGCGCATGTTCACGACCAAGATCAACGCGAACCTCGGCCGCAGCGTCACGCACTCGGGCAGGGGAGACGAGCTGGAGAAGCTCAGAGTCGCGCTTGACGCGGGGGCGGACTTCGTTATGGACCTTTCCGTGGGCAGCTCGGAGGACGAGATCGCGGGGATACGCCAGGGCATGCTGGATGCAAGCCCGGCGCCGCTCGGCACCGTGCCGATCTACGAGACGATCTCGCTTCTCGGCGACATACCGAAGATGGACCCCAAGTTCCTCATCGACGTCATCCGCCGCCAGGCAGAGCAGGGCGTGGACTTCATGACGCTCCACGCGGGGCTCCTGCTGAAGCACATCCCGGACGCGATGAAGCGCAAGATGGGGATCGTCTCCCGCGGCGGGGCGATCATGGCCGAGTGGATGATGGAGAACAGGGCGGAGAATCCGCTCTACACGCACTGGGACGAGGTTATGGACATCCTCGCGGAGCACGACGTCACCGTGTCGCTCGGCGACGGACTGAGGCCCGGCTGCCTCGCGGACGCGTCGGATTCGGCCCAGTTCGGCGAGCTTGACGTCCTGGGCGAGCTCGTCGGGCGGTGCCGCGCGCGGGGCGTCCAGGTGATGGTCGAGGGGCCGGGGCACGTTCCGTTCGACCAGATCAGGATGAACATGGAGCGTCAGCAGGAAGTCTGCGGGAAGGCCCCGTTCTACGTGCTGGGGCCCGTCGTCACCGACATCGCGCCCGGCTACGACCACATCGTCTCGGCGATCGGCGCCACGGCGGCCGCCACATACGGCGCGTCGCTGCTCTGCTACGTGACGCCCGCCGAGCATCTCGGGCTTCCGGACGCAGAGGAGGTGCACCAGGGCTGCATCGCCTACAAGATCGCCGCGCACGCCGGCGACGTCGCGCGCCACCACCCAGGGGCGCGCGACCGCGACGACGCGATGTCCGACGCCAGGGCCGAGTTCGACTGGGACCGCCAGTTCTCGCTCTGCCTCGACCCGAAGCGCGCGAAGGAGCGGTGGCTCAGGACGCGCGCGTTCACGGACGAGGCGCACGACGACGACCACTGCTCCATGTGCGGCAAGCAGTTCTGCGCCGTCCGCACCTCGCGCCGCATCAAGAAGCTCGCCTCCGAGATGGGGCGGCCGGGCGGCATCTGAAACCGCGTGACGGGCGCGGCCGGGAAATGGTATAATCTCCTGCAGTCGAAACTGCAGGGAGGATTGCATAATGCGTAGATTCACGATGCTGGCGACGGCAGCGGCCCTTGCCGCGGCCGCCGGTTGCTGTTCGCTTTTCGGGCCGTCTGAGCCGGAGTACCCGGCTGCCGTCGACGAGGGATTCGTCCCGCTCTTCAACGGGAGGGACCTGACGGGCTGGGCCGGAGCGACGTCGATGTACGGGGTGAGCGAGAAGGAGCCCGGCGTCCTCCAGTGCTTCCCCGAGCGCCGCCAGCCGGCGGGCGAGCGCGGCGATCTCTACACCGACCGCCCCTACACGAACTTCATCCTCCGCTTCGAGTACATGATGCCCGAGAACGGCAACAACGGGCTCGGCATCCGCATGGAGCCAGGCAAGGACGCCGCGTACTGGGGCATGTGCGAGCTCCAGCTCCTCGACGACGGCGGCAGCGAGTACTACGACTCCGCGGCGAAGAAGGACAAGCTCAAGCCCTACCAGTACACCGGGTCGATCTACGGCGTCGTGCCGTCGCTCCGCGACAACTTCGACAGGCAGATATGGGGCAAGGAGAAGAACTTCGCCGGCGGCGGCAGCTACGCGCGCAAGGTCGGCATGTGGAACTTCGCCGAGGTCAAGGTGATCGGGAGCGAGATCGAGGTCTACCTGAACGGCTATCTGATCACGAAGGGCGACGTCTCGAAGTTCAGGGGCGACGGCGACACGCCTGACGGCAGGAAGCACCCCGGTCTCCACAACGCGGCGGGCCCGATCGGCTGGCTCGGGCACGGCTACAACGTGCGCTGGAAGAACATCCGCATCAGGGAGCTCCCCGCCGACGCGAAGATGGGCGCCGTCTGCCCCCTCCAGACGATGAAGTGCCCGAAGGGCTTCACGGAGTACTTCGCCGGGAAGGAGTCGGACCTCGCCAACTGGAAGGGCGTGACGACCGACGAGGGCTTCGACAACCCGAAGGTGCGCCACGCGGCGACGAAGGAGAAGCTCGCCGAGATGCAGCTCAGGGCCGACCGCCAGATGATGGAGCACTGGCACGTCAGGAACGGCAACCTCTTCTTCGACGGCTACAAGGGCGGCTACTCGCTCGCGACGGCGCGCGACTACGAGGACTTCGAGATGTGGGCCGACTGGCGCATCATGTCCGTCACCGGCGACTCCGGCCTTTACCTCCGCGGCTCGCCGCAGGTCCAGATATGGGACGCCCACAACCAGTGGAACATCGGCTCCGGCGGGCTCTACAACAACCAGAAGAACCCATCGAAGGCGCTCGTGGTCGCCGACCGGCAGGTGGGCGACTGGAACCGCTTCCACGTGGTCATGCGCGGCGACAAGGTGACGGTCTGGCTCAACGGCGCGCTCGTCGTCGACAACGTCGCTCTCGAGAACTACTGGGACCGCCGCCGGCTGATCTACCCCGTCGAGCAGATCGAGCTCCAGTGCCACGGCGACCCGATCGAGTGGCGCAACATCTTCATCCGCGAGCTCCCGACCGTCAAGGTCGACCCCGGGCGCGTGGGAGTCTGCAGCTGGAGCTTCCGCAAGCCGCTTGTGGAAGTCGCCGCCGAGATGGACAAGATGGGCGTGAAGGGCATCCACCTCGCGCTGGGGCCGTTTATCCACGCCGACGGACGCCATGGCGAGGCCGAGGGCGCGGAGACGCTCTCGTTCGTGAAGGAGAAGATCGCGAAGGGCGAGTGGAAGCTCATGTCGACGATGATCGGCACGGTCGGCGAGGACTACTCGACGCTGGAGACGATCAAGAAGACTGGAGGCATCGTCCCCGACGAGCACTGGGCCGAGAACCAGGAGATCGTCAGGAAGGGCGCGAAGCTCACGAAGGAGCTTGGCGCGAAGTACATGTCGCTCCACGCCGGATTCCTCGACGAGAGCGACCCCGCGGCGTTCGCGAAGTACGTCGAGCGCGTGACGTGGATGCGCGACGAGGCGAAGAAGTACGGGGTGACGATAATCCTCGAGTCCGGGCAGGAGACGGCCGACGACCTCGCGAAGTTCATGGCGAAGGTGCCTGGCGTCGGCATCAACTTCGACCCCGCGAACATGATCCTCTACGGGAAGGGCCGCCCCCTCGACGCGCTCAGGAAGCTGATGCCCTGGATACGCCAGGTGCACGTCAAGGACGCGCTCGTCGCCGAGAAGCCCGGCACGTGGGGCGAGGAGGTGCCGTGGGGCGAGGGCGAGGTCGGCGGCAGGGCCTTCGTCGCCGAGCTGGAGAAGCTCGGGTACAGGGGCAACTACGTAATCGAGCGCGAGGGCGGGGACTCCCGCGTCAGGGACATCGAGCAGGCCAGGCAAAGACTGAGGTAACGGGCGGATGGACAGGATTCTCATTCTCGACTACGGTTCGCAGTACACGCAGCTCATCGCGCGCAGGATACGCGAGCAGCACGTATATTCGGAGATCGTGCCATGCACGATTCCGGCGGAGATGGTCCGCGAGGCCGCGCCGAAGGGCGTGATCCTCTCGGGCGGGCCGAACAGCGTCTTCGAGGAGGGCGCGCCAGGCATCGACCGCGCGATCTTCGGCCTCGGCATCCCGATTCTCGGCGTGTGCTACGGAATGCAGCTCATGAGCCAGGAGCTCGGCGGAAAGGTCCAGCCGGGCGAGAAGCGCGAGTACGGCAAGACCGAGATGACTGTCGAGCCGGGCAACGAGCTCTTCAAGGGCCTTCCCGACAGGTTCGTGGTCTGGATGAGCCACGGCGACCGCGTCGCGGCGATACCGGATGGCTTCAAGGTCAGCGCGACGTCCGCGAACTGCCCCTATGCCGCGATCCGCAACGAGGAGCGCCGCTTCTTCGGCATCCAGTTCCACCCGGAGGTCGTCCACACCGAGCACGGGCGCCAGATACTCTCCAACTTCGTCTTCAACATCTGCCGCGCGAACGCCGACTGGCAGCTCACGACCTGGATCGACGACACCGTCGCGAAGCTGCGCGGGCAGGTCGGGGACGACGAGGTCGTGCTGGGGCTCTCCGGCGGCGTCGACTCGTCCGTCGCCGCCGTCCTCCTCCACAGGGCGATCGGCGCGCGCCTGCACTGCATCTTCGTCGACAACGGGCTTCTCCGCTACCGCGAGGCCGAACAGGTCGAGGAGATGTTCAAGGCCAAGCTCGGGCTCGACCTCACGGTCGCCCGCGCGGCGCAGAAGTTCTACGACGTCCTGAAGGGCGTCTCCGATCCGGAGGCGAAGCGCAAGGCGATCGGGAAGACGTTCATCGACGTCTTCGCGGACGAGGCCCGCAGGTTCAGGCACTGCCGCTTTCTCGGCCAGGGCACGATCTACCCCGACGTCATCGAGTCCTCGAGCGCGGTGAAGGGCCCATCGCAGACGATCAAGTCGCACCACAACGTGGGCGGGCTCCCGCCAGACCTCAAGTTCGAGCTCGTGGAGCCGCTCAGGGACCTCTTCAAGGACGAGGTGCGCGCCGTCGGCCGCGTCCTCGGCATGGCCGACGAGCTCCTGGACAGGCAGCCGTTCCCCGGCCCGGGCCTCGGCGTGCGCATCCTCGGCGAGGTGACCGAGGAGAAGGTGAAGCTCCTCCAGCAGGCCGACCTGCGCGTGCAGGAGGAGGTGAGGAAGCTCCCCGACTACAAGACGATCTGGCAGACGTTCGCGGTGCTCCTCCCCGTGAAGACGGTGGGCGTGATGGGCGACCAGCGCACCTACGAGTACACGTGCGCGATAAGGTCCGTCAACTCGATCGACGCCATGACGGCCGACTGGACGCACCTCCCCTACGAAACGCTCGCGACGATGTCGAACCGCATCATAAACGAGGTGCGCGGCATAAACCGCGTCGTGTACGACATTTCGTCCAAGCCTCCGGCGACGATCGAGTGGGAATGACACCTCATGAATGACGCAAGGATACGCATCTCCGTTCTGATGTCGGCCCTGGCCCTGGCCTGGGCCGCGGCCGCGGACCCCGTGGCTTTCCCGGGCGAGCTCAGGGTCGAGGCGAAGCTGATGGCGGCCGACAACATCGCGGGGACGCTCGTCGCGTCCGGCGACGTCCATGCCGTCGCCGCGCCTCTCTGCCTCATCTCCGACCTGGTCGAGAAGCGCGGCGACGAGTACCGCTTCGCGCCCGGGACGCTCGTCACGACCTGCACCAACGAGGCTGGCTGCCTGCACTGGTCCGGAACCGGCGAGGTGCGCTTCCACGGAACGGCGGGCGAGCGCTACGCCGTCGCGAGGAACATGACGCTCAGGGCGTTCGGCGTGCCCGTCATGTGGTTCCCGTTCTGGTACTATCCGCTCGACACCGACTACGGCTGGCGCGTGATGCCGGGCTACTCCAGCCGCTGGGGCGCGTATCTCCTGACGAAGTACGTATACCGGCTCGCTGGAGGGTTCGGACCCGGCGAGTACGGGCTCTCGGGCAGCACGCGGCTCGACCTGCGCACCGAGAACGGCGTCGCGCTCGGCCAGGGGCTGGACTGGCAGCTCGGCGATTTCGGCCGCGGCAGGTTCAAGGTCTACTATGCGTGGGACCAGGACGCCGACACCTACGACCACCACTGGACGAGCAACCGCCGCTGGCACTACGAGAACTGGGGGAGCAAGGTCCCCGACGAGCGCTACGCCCTGATGCTCGAGCACCGCTGGGACGTCACCGAGCGCGACATCCTCCGCTTGCGCGGCGCGTACTACAGCGACTCGCACTTCCGCGGCGACTTCCTCCGCAACGGCCATTTCGGGCAGCGCAACCGCTTCCTGGGGCACGAAGGCAACGAACTCGCCCTCGAGCACGTCGAGAACGCGTTCGGCGCGGGCGTGAGCGCGTCGGGTCCGCTCAACGACTTCTACGGCGGCGTCGCGCGGCTTCCGGAATTCTACCTCGACGTCATGCCGCAGCCGCTCTTCGGCCTTCCCGCGAACTACGAGTCGGCCACGCGCGTCGGCTTCCTGAACCGCAACTACGCAAAGCACGGCAGCCATTCGACGACCGCGGCGCCGTTCCGCTACGCGCCGGGCGAGTGGGCGGACTACCAGACCTTCCGCCTCGACACGTACCACCGCCTCTCGCTCCCGTTCCGCGTCGCCGACGTCGTCTCGGTCGTTCCGCGCGTCGGGCTGCGCGGCACCTTCTGGGGCGACAGCGGCTACGAGAACCTCGACGGCCGCGGACGAGCCGGGTCGACGGGCGACGAGCTCCTGCGCTCGATCGTCGAGGGCGGCGTGACGTTCAGCGCGCGCGGCGTCGCGGACTTCGACGGCGGCTGGCGGCACGTCGTCGAGCCGTACGCGGACTTCCTTGCGCAGGAGGCGCACTACTCCGGAATCCGCCGCGGGGAGCGTCCGTACCTCTTCGACTCCGTCGACGGCAGCTCCGACTGGCTCGACCAGTTCGCCGGCCGTAGCCGCAACCTGCCGTACTCCTGGTACGGCGTGACGCCCGGCGTGCGCAACGCGCTCCGGCGGGCGGACGCCAAGGGCCGCATGCGCACCGTCTTCGACCTCGACCTCTACGCCGCGGTGCAGTTCAACGACACGGAG
>JAFRJH010000152.1 GCA_017432385.1 Kiritimatiellia bacterium | reverse complement strand
CCCTTACGAGCGTCTCCCATGCGTACAGCAAGTGGTTACCAGCCACCTGCTGTTCCGTATCATACTCCAATACGCGGCAGTCTTTCAACCCCGTGTACCATTCCTTTTCAGGGGAACGCGCAATATATTACCAACAGAGCTTATTGATATAGTAGAATTGATACAGTAACCGGAGTTTGGTATAATAGCCGCATGAGGAAAAACAGGTTTATAGGGCAGGACAGGTGCTATCACCTTATCAGTCGCCTTGCGCACCGTGCGTTCTTCCTCGACGACGAGGAGAAGGACCGCGCGGTCGCTCTGATGCGCCGCGTCGAGGAGTTCAGCGGCGTCGTCGTTCTTGCATACGCCTTCATGTCGAACCATTTCCACATCTTCATCTACGTGCCCAGTGCGGAGGATATCGGGGAGGATGAGATACTGCGCCGCATCCGCATTCTCTACCGGGAAGCGTCGCTCTCGCAGGTCGTCGCGACATGGAACAGGCTGAAGGCCGAGGAGCGGGAGCTTTTCAAGCGGGCGCGCCCGACGAAGAAGTTCGTCTCGCGTTTCGAGGCCTACAAGTCCTCGTTTGTCCGCAGGATGTGGAACTCGGCGGAGTTCATGCGGACGTTCAAGCAGCATTTCACGATGTCCTTCAACGGACGCCGCGAGCACAGCGGGACGATGTTCGAAGGGCGGTACCACGAGCGGAACCACCCGGCGGAGAGGCCTGCGATGTGGCGGACGTCCGCGTGCGTCGACATCAATGCGTGGAAGGCGGGAATCGCGGAGTGGCCCGAGGACTATAGATGGTGCAGTTTCGCCGCTGCCGTCCGTGGCGACAGGAAGGCCCGGGCCGGGTATGCCTTCATGTACGGCGGAGGGGGATGGCGCGTGATCCGGGAGCGCCACGAGCAGTCGATGCAAGAGGCGATGGGCGAGGTTCTGAAGGCCCGCGAGGCGGAAAAGGCCGAGCCGCGGCCTGGACGTGTCGCCGGTCGTGTCCGCTCAAAGGCGGATCCGAAGCTGGCCATGCCGGACAAGGTCGAACTTGGACTTGCAAGGGGAAGCGAGAAGACGGCCAGACGGATACTGGAGCTGCTTGCCGACGGCCCCATGCGGCCGTCTGCGCTAAGGGAGGCGGTCGGCATCAAGAGCCCAATCCACTTTTCCAGGTACTACCTGAGGCCGCTGATGGAGAAGGGCATGATAGAAAGAACCGATCCGGACAGCCCGAAATCGCCCAGACAGGAGTACAAGCTGGCATGAGCTACTGTATCAATCCTACTGTATCAATAAGCTCTTTTTGCCCCTTTTGCCCCCAATCTCCGGCGCGGCGCCTGGGATCGCGGTCGTCGGCTGCACGGGGCTGGACGTGCGCGGGAACAAGGTCGAGCTTCCGGCCGGCGCCAAGGCCGGCGTGATAGCGCTTTCAAACGTCGCAGACGTGCGCAGAGACGAGACGCCGGCTAAATAAGCTGTACATCACGAAAAACACTGCTCTTATGATAGCAAAGAAAATATTGTCAGTGGCGGTAGCCACGTCCGTCGGCGCATTGCTGGCGTTCGACTGCCCCGAGTCGGCCAAGGCCAAGGCGCGGGACTTCATCGACAACGAAAAGCAGTTCCACCTCGGGTTCCTGCCGACGGAGCAGTCGAACCCGATCACTGCGACGCTGGAGGAGGACTTCAAGCGGTCCACGCTCGCCGGTGTCGTCTGCCTGCAGCGCGCAGACAGGCAGATGCCGATAACGCTGAGGCATGTCTTTGCGGGGCCGGAGTTCAGGGAACTGGTAGATTCCATGGAGGGCACGCTCAAGGCCCCGAAGGGCCGCATAGTGTTCAGCGGGTGCGGCGCGACGGGACGGCTCGCGATCCTCCTTGAGTCGATGTGGAGGGACTTCTTCCACCGTCGCGCGGCCGAGCTGACGGCGGAGGAGCGCGCACTCGCGGACAGAAGCGCCTCCATCATGACCGGCGGCGACTTCGCGCTCATCAAGAGCGTCGAGAGCTTCGAGGACTCGATGCCGGGCGGAGAGCGCCAGGCCGCCGCGCTGAACATCGGGGAAGGGGACACGTTCGTCGCGATAACGGAAGGCGGGGAGACGTCGTCCGTTCTCGGCACCCTGCGCTATGCCGCATCGCACGGCGCGCGCTGCTTTCTGGTGTTCAACAACCCGGCGTACCTGCTCCGCAGCCGGCTCGACCGCAGCCGCGAGGCGATTGACAACCCGAAGGTCACTGTGATCGACCTGTACTGCGGCTCGATGGCTCTTGCCGGGTCAACGCGCATGCAGGCCACGTCGTCGGAGCAGCTGCTTGGGTCCTGTGCGCTCGAGGCCGCGCTCTGCCGCGTGCTGCCGCGGTTCGCGAAGGAGACTGCGGGCGACTACACGGTAGCGTTCGAGAAGCTCCTTTCCTCGCTCGAGTCGCCGGCGTCTCGCATGGCGATCGCCGAGATGATCGAGTTCGAGAAGGCGCTCTACGCGCGCAAAGGGCGCGTGACTTATTTTGCGGACGACTGCATGCTCGACCTCTTCACCGACACAACGGAGCGCTCCCCTACGTTCATGCTGCCGCCGTTCCGCTCTGTGGACGAGAAGGGCCTTGCCCAGAGCTGGGCGTTCGTCAAGAACCCGCTGCACGGCACCGAGGAGTGCTGGCAGGCGCTCCTGCACCGCGGTGCGCGCTGCCTCGAGTGGACCGCCGCGGACTATGCGGCTCCCGGCATGCCCGCGATAAGGGACGGACGTCCGCCCGAGATAGGGCTCAAGTGCCTGATGCGGTACCCGATCGGCAACGAGGATACGCCACAGCGGTACGAAGGCTGCCTGTCCGCCGCCGTGATCGTGCGCGCTGGCGCGCCTGACGCCGCGTTCGAGTCCGTGGCCCGCGCGCAGACGGCGCGGTTCGGGGAGACGCGGCTCTTCGCTGTCGCGCCTTCCGACCCGTCTCCCCTCGAGGTCTGGAAGCACCTAGCCGTGAAGCTCACCTTCAACACGCTATCCACAGGGACGATGGCGTCTATGGGACGAGTGGCCGGCAACTGGATGAGCTGGGTGTCCATTTCCAACAAGAAGCTCATAGACAGGGGGATACGCCTGCTGGTGGAGCTCGGCGGCATCTCGTACGAGGAGGCTGCGCAGCGGCTCTTTGCGGCGGAGGAGTGGATACAGTCGCAGGACTGGACCGGCAGGGAGACGCCGTGCGCTGTGCAGGTGGCACTGAAGGTGCTTCGGGAGGAGAAGGAGCGCCCGGCCTCTACCGCCCCCGCGGCGGGCGCGGTCGAGGTGAGGGTGCGCAAGACGCCGGGCGGACCGCGCATCTTCGTGGACGGGCGGCAAGTCCGTCCGCGCATCTTCTATGGCGCGCCGCCTTCGATCGCCAACCTCTCGGAGTCGTGGTACACAACGTTCGTCTACCCGTTCCGAGCCACATGCTCGACGACCAGCGGAACATACCGTGTTGCGCGCCAGTCCCAGGACGAGGCGCTTTTTTTCAGGACCGCGCGCTTTGTGGACATGACGACTGGAGTCACCAATGACTGGGGGCTTGCGGAGGAGACGCGCATGGACGCGTTCACCGCATCGCCGCTCAAGTTCGAGAAGAACCACGTCTACCGATTCCTCGTGGACGTCAAGGCGACGCGCGACAGGCAGTTCCTCTCGGCGGATGCGTTCGCCGTGGATGAGTCGGGACGTCGCGTCTCGATGCCGCTCCCGTACGGCGACACGCTGGCCGGAACCGCACGTCTCGCGGCCGCGGCAGGGGTGAACATCGTGACCTTCAGCGCGAACTCCTACGGCTCCTCGACCGGGTGGGTCGAGCCGGACAAGGTGCCGGACTACGAAGGGCTCGACAGCTACTGCCGGAGCCTCATCGAGGCCAATCCGAAAGTTCTCCTACTGCCGCGCGTGAGCGCCGAGGCGCCGCCCTGGATGCTTAAGCAGGACCCGTCCATGCGCATGAAGTTCGACCGCGGATTCACTCTCGAGTTTGCGTCGGTTTCCGCCCGTCCATACCGCGAGCAGGCGTGCGCGTACATCGAACGGCTCACCCGCCATCTCCGCGAGGCGTTTCCGCGCAACTTCGCGGGCCTGCACATCAGCGGGCAGAACTCGGGCGAGTGGTTCTACCATCTTTCGCAGAGCACCGATCTTTCGGGTTACGACGTCCATACTCGCGACGCATTCCGTGCCTGGCTCGCAAAGAGGGGCGAGCCAGAAGCCGCAACGGCGGAGGTTCCGTCTCCGGAGGAACGCCGCGAAGCCTCTCGCGGGTTCTTGCGCGACCCGGTACGCGACATGCGTCTCCTCGACTTCGAGCAGTTCCGCCAGGAGGAGGTCGCGTCGTTCCTCTCCGAGCTTGGCGCGGCCGTGCGCCTCGGGTCGGACGGACATTCTCTGGCGCTGTTCTTCTATGGCTATTTCTGGGAGCTCGGCGGTGTCACGGCCGGTGCATCCGAGACGGGCCACTATGCACTGCAGTGGCTTCTTGAGCACGGCGCGGAAAATGTCGACGGACTTTCCGGACCGTTCAGCTATTCGAACCGCCGCTGGCCCGGGTCTAGCCCGGTTATGTCGCCTGCCGAGACGATCGCCCGCGCGGGCATCCTCTGGATAAACGAGGACGACACGCGCACGTACCTCGAGGACATCTGGTGCTACAAGGCCGTACAGGGGACGGGCGGGGACCGCTGGAAGACGAAGGAGCAGACGTGCGACCAGCTTCTGCGCAACGCTTCACAGTGCATCCTGCGCGGACAGGGCGACTGGTGGATGGATCTCTTCGGGCGCGGATGGTATGCGGATGCCGGCCTATGGGACATGCGCGCGCGCCTGAACCGCATGGACGACGCGTTGCTTGCCCACGGCAGCATGGTTGAGCCAGACGTCGCGGTTCTTGTAGACGAGCGAAGCTTCCTTTACCTTGGCTGGGGGGCTGGCGCCCCTGCGGGAGCGCTGATGAATCGCCGTCCTTTCGACCGCTGCGGCGCCCCGTACGGGCAGTACACGCTCGACGACTGGCTGGCGAAGCCCACATCCGCCAAGATATGCTTCGTGCCCGTTGCATTCCACCTCACGGACGCGCAGAAGACGCGATTGGCGGAGGTGCGCGATGCGCGCCCCGACCTGCGGTTTGTGTGGTTTGCCATGCCTGGGCTTGACGATGGCACGGTGGCTGGATTGAAAAGGGCGGACGACGCCGTTGTGACAGACACCATGCAGTTTGACGAATGCTTCGTCGGCGAGCAGGTCCGCGCGGCGGGGGCTAGGAGCGTCGTAAAGCCCGGCGTGGCAAACGTGGCGGCTGGTGGCGCGTTCACAATGGTGGAGTCCATCGTTGGTGGTGACATAGAGGTCGATTTCGGGGCACCAGGGGAGGTGTTCGACTACATGACGGGGAAATCCCTCGGCAGTGGGCCGCGGCTCGTTCTGCCGTTCCGCAAGGGAGAGACGCGCGTGTTCGAACTCCGTTCTGACCACAACTGACTTCGCCAATTCGCAAATGGCGAAACAACAGAGTGGGCAAGAAGATGAGAAGACAGGGCCAGTTTCGCGGACGCTGTCGGGCGTCATGATCCGCGGCTTGGGCGAGGCCGGTTTGAGAGGCGGAACTGGATCGGCGACGAGCCGACGTGGTCGTGGAAGAACTTCGAGAAGTACGCCGCGGACCTGAACCCCGTATCGGACGCGATCTGGGCGATCGGCACGTCCGAGCTTTTCAGCAGATGCGTGGCGCGCCTGAGGCGGAGGGCTATCTGGTATTCGAGCGGCGCCATGCCGTTGTACTGCTGGAAGCGCCGCCTGAAGATGGTGTACCCCATGCCGAGCGACTTGGCGAGCTTCTGGAAGTCCACGACCTCTCCGAGATGGTGCGCGATGTGGAGGTTGGCGCGCCTGATCGCGATGTTGTGCGACGTGTTCGCGCTCTGCGCCGACGTGTTTTCGCACAGCGTCATCATCAGCGTTACCGTCTTGAGGGCGAGCGTGTAGGGGTGCGTCACGCTGTCAGCCTGTATCTCGTTCACCAGTTCGAGGAGGTCGTGGTGGAACCGCCCGTTCGGCTCGGTTTGCAGAATCGTCTGCGTCGGCGAGAAGAACGGCTCGGCAACAACGTTCTTGAGGAACTCGCCTCCAATGCCGATGTACGCCTCGCTCCAGCCGGTGTCCGGATCGGGCCTGTATCGGTGCCATTGGCCTGGATGCAGTATGATGATCGTCCCAGCGCCCACGTGGATGCTCTTCCCGCGCTTGAACTGTATGACGCCGCGTCCGTCGCAGATGTACAGGAGCTGGTATTCCCAGTCAGGAAGGGCGCGCCCGTTCTGCCATGTGAAGTAGTAGTCCGACGAATGGTATTCATGCTGATACGCTTCGCCGGGCTTGGTCGTCTCCCGTCCGGCTCCGGTGATGTACAGGCCGAACTTCCGCTGGATCGGGCTTATCGGGCAGTAGTGTATTTTGTTCATGAAGGAAGTTTAGCATAATAGTCGATGTGTGTCAATAAGTATAAGTCCTGTCAAATTGTTATATTGAAATCTGCCCGGCTGCTGTTGTATAATCCTGCCTAAAAAACAATGAGGGCTGAAATGAATACCTGTCATAAAATAAAAGTGTGCGCAATGTGCACGGCGATTGCCGCGTTTCCGGCCTTCGCCGGGGCCGAGCAGCTCGATCCTGCGGACTGGACTCGCTCCATCGCCGTGACGTTTTCCGGCTACGCCGGCGCGACTGCGCTCGAGGGGTTTCCGGCGTTGATAAGGCTTTCCGCCGGGCTGAATGGATTCGACTACTTGAAGTGCGCGGACGGAAGCGGACTCAGGTTCGCCGATTCGGACGGCAACCTCATTCCGCACGAGATCGACACGTGGAACGCCGACGGCACTTCGCTCGTCTGGGTGAAGGTGCCGTCGCTCACGAAGACAGCCACGATCACGTGCTACTACGGCTACAAGGGCAACGATGCTCCGCCTGCCGTCACGGCGTCCGACGTGTGGTCGAACGGCTACGTCGGCGTGTGGCACATGGGCGCGGGAAGCGACGACATGACGCAGTCCGACTCGACGGCGAACCCGATCACGCTTAGGCGCGACAGGCTTGCGGGCAGCGCCAGCGACGGCGTTGCGGCCGGAGTCGCGGGAATGGTCGGCAGCGCGGCGAGCTTCCGCCAGCGCTCGGACGGAAAGGGATGCTACTCGGCCATTGATACGGACGGCAAGCTCGACGGATTCCAGTCCCTCACCGTCGAGGGCTGGACATGCCAGAGGGAGCTCAACAGCGGAGAGAGCAACCATGTGCTCATCAAACGGGCCACAAGCGGCGACAAACATCCCTACAGGTGGTATGGGCGGGGGAGCCTCACCCTTACCGGAATATACGTCTCCTACGACCTCAACGGCACCATAACGCTGAAATACAATATTCCCACCAACGAAGCGCTGGCGCCCGAGCTGAACTCGTGGTGCCACCAGGCGCATCTCTACGACGGCGCGACCGGCAAGATGAACTGGTACATCGACGGCGTGTCCGGGAAGACGGGCAACAGGGACGCGGCGACGCTCTGCCATTCCGTCGGCGGGGAGATCGTCATCGGCAATAACGGTGACGGCAACGGCAACGCCTTTCCGGGGATGATCGACGAAGTGCGCATCTCGTCCGTCGCCCGCTCTGCGGACTGGATCAAGGCGTCGTACGACGCCGTCGCGAACGATGAGTTCGCCACCTACGAGTTCTCAGCCGAAGAGGAGGAGTGCGGCCTTACGAAGTACACGCGTAAGTTCGAGGTCAGTTTCCCCGGAATGCCCGAGGACGTGACGCTCACCGACTTCCCTGTGCTCGTGAAGCTCTCGGCGTCATCGCCGAGCGGATTCAGCTACGCCGACGTGAAGATGGAAGGTGGCGCGGATCTCTGCTTCGTCGACGAGAACGACGAGCGCCTCGCGAGCGAGGTCGACACCTGGGACGAGTCCGGCACGTCGCTCGTCTGGGTGAAGGTCCCCGTGCTCAATTCCAGCACAAAGATCACCTGCTACTACGGATGGGACAGCGCACCTTCGACAAATCCGCGCGACGTATGGTCGAATGGGTATGTCGGCGTGTGGCACATGGGCGCGGGAAGCGACGACATGACGCAGTCCGACTCGACGGCGAACCCGATTACGCTTGCGCGCAACAGGCTTGCAAGCAGCGTGAGCGACGGGATTGCCTCGGGCGTCGCCGGTATGATCGGCAAGGCGGCGAGCTTCCGCCAGCGTTCGGACGGAAAGGGCTGCTACTCGGCCATCGACACGGACGGGAAGCTCGACGGATTCAAGTCCGTCACGATCGAGGGCTGGACCTGCCAGAGGGGAATCAACAGCGCCGACAGCTATGTCCTCGTCAAGAAGGCCAGTAGCGGCAAGAATCCATACACGTGGTATGCGCGAGCGGACTACACGCTTACGGGCATGTACGTCTATTACGACTTCAACGGCACCCTGAAGCAGGCATACAACATCCCGACGAATGAATCGTACGCCCCGGGGCTGAACAGCTGGTGCCACCAGGTGCATCTCTACGACGGCGTCACCGGCGAGATGAACTGGTACATCAACGGCGTGTCAGGGAAGTACGCCAGCAGAGACCAGGCGACGGTCAGCCATGCCGTCGGCGGCGAGATCGTCATCGGCAATAACGGTGACGGCAACGCCAACGCCTTCCCAGGCATGATCGACGAGGTGCGAATCTCGAACGTCGCGCGCTCTCAGGAGTGGATCAAGGCGACGCACGACACCGTTGCGGACAACGCGGCGTTCACAAGCTACGGGTCGGTGACGAAACACGTCGTCGGCATCATGATGTTCTTCTATTAAGCGTCTAGGGGATTTGGAAATGAAAACGAATATGCTGAACTGCATCGCAATTGCAATCGCCGCGGGGCTTGTCTGCGGACTCGCCTCTGCCGCAGACGACAACTATCCGGGGAATCCGAATTTCCGAAACGTCCCGTTCGTCAACACGGCTCTGACCCGCACGAACTGGCATACGAACATCCTCGACTCCGCGCTTTCGAAGCCGTTCGACTGGTCTGTCGGCGAGACGCTTTCGCCGGGCGTGGTGTTCGTTCCCGCCGTTCTGACGAAGGACGCCGGCTGGCGGACCAACATGGTGTGCTACTTCGTCCGCATCGACCTTACGACGCCGGGGCTCCGCTTCACCGGCACCGACCGCTGCCCCGGCTGGGGCGAGCCGATGCCCGAGAAGGAGGGGGCGGGATACGCGAAGCGCACTGTCCGCGAGAAGACGACGGACTTCCTCATGCGCAACCGAGGGGCGAAGGCGAAGGGCGGCAAGGAGCGGGACGTGCGCGTAGCCTGGAACAACTCGGCTTGGCTCCCGTGGACCACTCCCTACACCAACCTCTGGGGCTGCCCCTACAGTCCGCTCTACTCCGACGGCGTCCATGTATCCAACTATCCGTATGGAAGAGTCGCCATCCCGAACGCGGACGACGTGCCCGCGCCGCAGGTGATGTTCGTCGAGTACAAGGACAGGACTTTCGACGTCATCGGACACATGTACGAGGCGGACGCCAAGCGGACTTGGTTCAGCGCCCCCGGGTTCGTCACGGGCCTTGTCACCGACGGGCAGTGGCACGACCTCGACAACGGCAGCACAGATCCGCGCACCGCGATCGGCATCTCGCTAGACAGGCGGTACTTCTACCTCGTCGTCTGCGACGGCAGGCTCGGGGCCGACTGGTCGGACGGCTGCGACTTCACGTCGCTTTCCAAGATTCTTGCCGGAACCGGATGCTGGATCGGCTTCAACCTCGACGGCGGCGGCTCGGCGACGCTCTGCGCGTGGAACGAGGCGACCGGCAAGCCGGACGTCCTGAACCGCCCGTGCTACGGGCTGCGCGACAACGGCAGCAACGCGGCGATCTACTACTCGTTCCCGGTGGCGATGGTTGGCTCCTACATCTACGACGATATGGATTTCCTCGTGCAGGACATCGTCGACGGCGAGACGCCCGATGGCGAGAACGTGGTCAACGTCCTCGACGAGGCGCTCTTCACGGCGGAGCATCCGTGCATCCCCGCAGGGACGGCATGGACGATCTCCTCGACGAACGGCGCGTCGATCGGCTGGGCGGACGGAGTGGCGCCGCAGGTCGCGTGCGGCTCCACGGTGACGCTTCGCGGCATCCGCGTCCTTGTCGGGACGAACGCGCTTTCCGTCGCGGCTGGCGGCAAGGTGGTTCTCGACGGCGTGCCGGAGCTAGCCGGAATAGCGTCCGCCGACGCTTCTGGCATAGAGATCGCGGGGGCTGTCCCCGTCGGAATCCGCGTCGCATGTGCGGCCGCGCCGAACCTTGGCAACGTTTTCGCGACATCCTCTCTGCCGCTCGCCGCCGCGAAGGCCGAGGCGGCGAAGATCGTCTGCGCGGCTGATCCCACGACCATGGCTGAGGCGTTTGAAGATGGCGGCGTCGTCAAGTTCAGGTGGAGCAAGGCCATTCGGATTGGCGGGCGCACCGGAAAGATCGCCGACACGCTCGACCGCGGCGTTGTGAGCGTTCGCGTCACGGACTGCGCCGCCGACTATGCGTCCGGCTACAGGCTGAGGCTGACGGTCGAGAGCGAAGACGGCCAGCGCGCGTCCACCGAATTCGTCGACTTCGCAGGCCCCTGCACTTACTCGTTCGACACGCTCGATTCGTCCGATCCGACGATCTGTGCCTCGGGTTACGTGTTTGGATACAAGGTCGAGCTCGTCGATTCGGACGGAGCGAAGGTTCCGAATTCCGAGTTCGCCAGCGGAACGATGAGGGTCGGCGTTCGCAGTCGATGGTTCAGTGCGCGCGCGGTGGATGATTCCGCGACGGGCGGAAGCTGGACGGCAAAGCCAGGTATTGAGGAAGGGCGGTTCGTAGTCGCAGAGGACTCGGAGTTCCACTTCGCGGCGGACGAGCCGCGGAGCGGCAGGGTGAGGTACGAAACGCACATCGAGTTCAGGGGCTTCATACCGGACTTTCTCGCCGAGCAGATGCTCGCAAGCGCGATGTCGGCATGCGGAATGCCGCACGGCGCGTGCTTTGTGGCGAAGGGCGACGCAAAGGAGACGCCCGTGTGGCGAGCGTTGGTGTCGGAAAACGGTGCGCCTGCGTTTAGGGCGCTCATCGGCCCAGCCGCGCTGAATACGCCGTGCAAGCTTGTCTGCGAGGTCGATAGCAGCTCCGGTGCTCCTTTCGTGCGCTATTCCGTTGCGGTGGGGGATGGACCAGAAACCGTTCTTGTGGATGCTGATGGAGTCAGCTGGTTCCGCGGTGTGTCGCCGACGAACGAAGCTTCTGGACACGTCTTGGTGAAAGGCGTCGGTTCTGTCTCTTCGATCGACGCCGCGTATTTGCAGAGAAGGCTTGAGAAGTATTTCCGCATCACAATCAAGTAGCGTCAAAGGCGAAATGGTTAGGCGTTTTGGTGGTTAGGTGGTTGGGTGGTGGGGCGAGGCCTCCGGACGAGCCGCCATGGGGAGCCGCCGTCCCGGCCGTTCAGAACGGGCGAGACGCCCGTTCCCCCAGTGTGCTTCCCAGTGCACACTCCCAGTAATTTCCTAGCGTGTGAGTGTGTGTCAAAAAGTTAAAGCCGATGTCAAATTGTTATATTGCGTGTTCCGCCGCCATTTTGTATAATATGCCCAAAAGCGCAAAGAAAGTTGTTGTTGATATCTGTCATAAAATGAAAGATGTTATCAGCTAAGCAAAGGAGTGCAACGGCATGAAGACTGTACAACACTGCATGGGATCGAGGTGGAGGGCGATTTTCGCCACGATATGCGCAGCAGCGCTTGCGGCTGACGTTTCCTACGCGGCGGACTTCACCGTGTCCGAACCCACGGTACTGAGCGCAGAGCAATCTGCTGCAATATACGACAATGTCTATGTCAACGCCGACTTGACCATCGACGGAGCCGACCGGGGGCTTACCAACAAACAGTCGATCACGATCGGCGGAAGCGCAGCTGCACCAGTCACAGTGGCAATCACGAATGGCGCAAGCTGGTATGTCGCCACACGGCAGACGCTGACGTTTTCCGGCAAGGGCGGCACAATCGTGGTGTCTGAACCAACTGCGCACCCGAATTCCAGATGGAACTGGGGTAACGGCGGAACTAGGGTGAATGTCCTTGGTGACGGAGCCCTTGTCTACCTGGGCGGTCTTGGAACATTTGGCCAGTATACCGACGTCAAGATTGACTCCAACGCGGAAGCGGAGGGGGGCGTCATGGATATTGCCAGACTCCTTCCGAACGGCATAGTGTCCTTTAGGTGCGTGGAGAACTCCAATCCTAACGTCGCCGCGAGGATACTCTTCGAGGGCGGCACGCATTGGGTGATGAACGACGACTCGGGAACTAAAAACCGATTCAAGGCGGGGGATAACTCCCGCATTATCCTTGAAAGCGTCGGCGGCAAGCCGATCTACATTCGCAGCCTCGTGCAGGACTACGATCTTTTCAAGGGAACCGGTGTTCTTGAAACGAGGGGAAGCGGTGACCTGGTGCTGCACCATGCCCGTGCCGCTGCCGATCCTACCCTGCGCACGATTACTCTATCGGAAGACGAAGGCTCCATCGAGTGGGGGCATCAAGGTACCACGTATTTGCGAGGAGTCGCGACATGGAAGATCGGCTCCGATAACTTTTTGCCGTATGGGCCGCAAACGGGCCCTGTCGTAATTGATTGCTCCGAGTATATCACGTCGGGGCATATACCCACGATGCTGGACCTCAACGGCAAGTCCGTCAAAGTCAACGGACTTCGCGTCATAGGGAAGAACGGATATGACTTGTATTGCGTTGTGACCAATTCTTCTGAAAAGGTAGCCTCGCTTTGCCTCAATGTCGAGACGAACGCCGTCCTGAGCGGGCTGATTACCGACAAGTTTGCGGCAAATGCGTCATCCAACATTCGGCTTCAGAAGTGCGGCGCGGGAACGCTGACGATCGACAAGCAGGTCGACGTCGCTGGATTTGACGTTCTGGAGGGAATGGTCGTGGGAACTCTGTCCGCGGCGCATGTCTCCTACCAAAGCGTAACGATGACGAACGGCGCGGCCATTATGGCGAAGTCTCCTTTGTATAACCAGACAGACCGGCGCTTGGGTCTTGAGGCAGTCGGGCTTACCGTCGATGCTGGCGACGGCGCTTCGGTGCTTTCCAATGTGTGGCAGAACGCGTTGACGGTGCAGAGCGGAACTGCGCGCATCGAGAACGGCTCCGAGAACATTCTTGCGGCGGAGCGCCCTTGGCGTCCGACTAGGTCGCAGATCGGCGCGGTGTCAGTTGAAGGCGGCGATCTTGATGTTGTTCGCGGCTGCCTTTCCTCTACGAACATCAGCGTCGCGGCGGGATCGAATCTGCGCATACGCGGCGGGGATGGTGCGACCAATCGCGTCGATTTCTACACGGCTGCGCTGAATGACCGCTACTACAGGTTTATCTTCAAGGAGAGCGCCAGAAAGAAGTCGTTTGGCCTCAACCACATCTACCTCTGGTCGAGCGATGGCACGCGCCAGTTTGGCTTGGCCCATGCCGACAGTTCCACCGAGCAGCCTACATACACGAGGAATGCCTCTGCGACGGCGGCTTCGGACTTGGCCGAGGGGGAATACATGTATTCCTGTCCAAAGGGCCTTGCGTTTGTGAACGAGACTCGCACCAGCGGGAATTGCGTGTATTCGGCGGACGGCCTGTCGGCGCGCGCATGGTGGGGCGGCGTCATAATAAACGAGAATGGCGGCCTGTCGCTTGGCGATTCGTCAACATGGATTACGCTTACCATTCGCCTGAGGAGCGATGCATCGCTGCCGTTGGTCGGATATTCGTTCCATACCGACTGGATGGTCGACAGGCTCACGGCCTGGGAGGTGCAGGCGAGCGGCGACGGTTCATCGTGGCGGACCGTCGACCAGCGGACGAAGGCGGACGTCTACACCTATGGAAACAAGAACGGCAACAATGAGGGCTACGGGTATTTCAATGGCGGCGAGCCGTTCGCCTGGCGCAGCGCCGCCGCAGGCAACGCGTTCAACTGCGAGGGGTCCGTGCAGGTTGACGAAGGCGGCGTGCTGGACTTGTCCGCCGTGCCGGACGCGAACATCTCCATCAAGGGAGTCACGGTTGACGCGTCTTCCGGCGGCGGCACAATCGTCAAGTTCCGTCCTGCTGCCAACGGCATCCTGAACATCACGGGGCTTGTCGGCGACCCGCCTCCGAACTACAGGGCGGCCGTCAAGATCGTAGATGCTGTCGATGTGGCGAACCTCGGGTCGTGGCGCGCCGCGATAGACGGAGAGGTTGTCCGGGTTTCGACTGTTTCGCTTGCAGACGGCATCCTCACTGCGCATCTGACGAGCGGAATGCTTATAATTGTTAGGTAGTTAGGTGGTTAGGTCGTAGAGGAGGCTGTTGTGAATGTCGGTCATGAAATAAAAGCGTGCGCGCTTTGCGCGGCGGCGGTTTTTGGGCTTGCCTTTTCCGCCGAAGCCGCGGAGTACGACGTTGCCGCTTACGTGTGGCCCGCATACCAGCCTGAGCCGCGCTGGGCGGAGCTCGGCATCTTCGGCGACGGGAAGGGCGAGTGGCAGAACCTCTACGAGGCGAAGAAGCGCCAGGAGTGCGACTACCAGGGCGTGAAGCCGCTTTGGGGCTACGAGGACGAGTCGGATCCTGTTGCCGTTGCGCGGAAAATCGACGCCGCAACAGCAGCGGGCGTAAACGTGTTCATCTACGACTGGTACTGGTACGGCGGACGGCCGTTCCTCGAGAACGCCCTGGACAAGGGCTTCCTCGGCGCGAAGAACTGCGAGAGGATGAAGTTCTACGTCATGTGGGCGAACCACGACGTGACCGGGCTCTGGAACAACAAGATGTCGACCAAGGACGGGAAGAACGACGTGATATGGCCTGCGAAGGTCTCGGACGAAGACTTCAACGCGATCGTCGACCGCTGGATCAAGCTCTACTTTTCGCGTCCGAACTACTACAAGATCGACGGCAACCCCGTGCTTTCCATCTACGACATCGGTGGGTTCGTAAAGTGGGACGGTCTCGACAAGGCGAAGTCGCGCCTCGCCTATTTGCGCGAACGCGTTAAGTCGGCGGGCTTCCCCGGCGTGCACCTCCAGGTGGTCGGCGGGTATTTCCTGGTGAACGCGAAGGACGCCTTGCCGGAGCTTGGTGTCGACTCCTTTACGAGCTACAGCTGGAACGACGGCACATGGGGGCAGATAAACGACAAGACCAGGCCGGAGTTCACCTATTCGGAATGGGGCGAGGCGGCCGTGAAGTTCCACGACAGGTACATGGCCGGCGCGAAGGCCATCGGAGCGGTGTACTTCCCGAACCTGACCGTCGGGTGGGACACGAACGCGCGCTATCCTGAAAGCGAGACTCGGCGGATCGTCCGCAACGCCAACCCGGATGACTTCGCCCGCTTCGCGAGACACGTCAAGTCGTGGGCCGACGCGAACATCCCCGCGAACATGCCGAAGCTCATAACGGTCAACTCCTGGAACGAGTGGACCGAAGGCACTTACCTCGAGCCCGACGACCGCTTCGGCTACGGATATCTCAACGCATTGTGGAACGTGTTCGGCCGGTAGCCCAATCACAACGCCCCTGCCTCGATGACTTCAAGAGGCGGCACGTTGTGGAAGTGACGGTCGAACGTGCAAAGAGGCGCATTGCGGACAAGCGCGACCGATGCTATCCAAATGTCGTTTACAGGTATCGGGGTGACCTGCTTCCGGAGCACTTGATACAGCATGACGTATTTTTGGCTTACCGTGCTTTCGGCGGCAACATAGTCGACAGACGAATCGCCGAGGAAGTCTTCAATCACCTGCATGTGCTGCCGGCCGGCGCGCGTAGCCAGATCAAGCCCGGCGCGAAACTCCGCATCGACTGCGAACGGTACAAGAAGCCTGTCAAACCGTTTGAGGACCTGTGCCACGCCAGGAAGAAAAAGGGTCAGCTACTGTATCAATCCTACTGTAACAATAAGCTGACCCTTATGGTTCCCTTCAAGGTGAGGTAGCCGCGAATCACGTAGGCCCGCCCGGCCCGCCGCGCGCTTCGCCGTTGCGGCACTTGTGTCGTCTGGAGTTTACCCATTTTTTGAAGTCAGAATGAGACGTCGCCCACTGTTTGCAGGTGTGAGGAGGTTTTCGGAAGTGTATTTGGCGAGGCAGGAGGCGCGTCGACTATCCATCGTCGAGGCCGAGCAGTTCCGCACAGCCCGGCAGGT
>JAFRJH010000151.1 GCA_017432385.1 Kiritimatiellia bacterium | reverse complement strand
GCCGCGGCGGCCGGGGCGGCCCTGGGGCTCGGCGGCGGTGTCGCTACGTCGGCTGGCGGCAAGCGTCTCAAGTTCCGCTCCAGACGCAGGCTGACGACCGAACGTGTGGCGACGCCGACTGCCGGACAGGACGAGCCCAAGGACGACATCCCCGAGGATGTCCCGGACATCGAGGAGGCCGTCGAGGAGGGCGGCCGTCGCGGACGCGGAAAGTCCGCCGCGAAGTCCGCGGGCGACGAGGACGGGGGCGGCGTCGGCGGCAAGGTCGCGATGGTCGTCGGCGGAGTGATCGGCCTGATCGCCCTCGTGGTCGGCGCGCTCGTGTGGTACAAGGTGGCTGCTGAAAAGGCCCGTGCGGACGAGGAGCAGGCGCAGATCGAAAGAGGCTTCGATAAGGCCAGGTCGTCCATCGCCAAGACCAAAAACGTGGCGATAAAGTTCGCGGACGAGTTTGACGAGTTCGCGAACGAGGCGATCGAGGACTGCAAGAAGCCGACGGAGGAGCTGAGGCGGATACTCTCCGCCCGCTATACCGACAGCGTCATCGCGATGCTTAGGCCGCCGCCTTCCGCCGAGCTTATGGCCGCGATAGCGTCCACGAACACCGCCAAGGCGGCCGAGGCCCCGGCCGACGCCAAGTCGGCGGAGGTCGGCAATGCCGCGGCTCCGGCGCCAGCGCCCGTGGCCAAGTCGACGTCGCCCGCGGGCATGTCCCCCGCCGCGATCGAGGCGGCTGTCAGGCAGGCGATGCCGTTCAAGTTCCGTGATCCAACCGACGACGAGGCCGACTCTGCGTCTCCCGGGCACGAGAAGTACAAGAAGGAGAAGGAGGCCGCAAGGGCGAAGTGGGAGGCCGAGGTCAAGGCCAAGGTCGCCGCGGCGTCGCAGCAGGTGTCGTCCGCGGCCCCTGCGGCCGCGGCAGCGGCCGCAGCCGCAGGAGCGCCGTCACAGGGAAAGAGCAGCGAGGTGCCCGGCATCGTGAAGGATGTCAACGGGCTCTGGGACAAGGCGTACAGCTGCCAGGCGGGCGCAATCCGGATCCGCAAGGCGGTGACCGAGCTCCTCGGCGACATAGAGGAGGCGGACAAGATCGTCGGCGACGACAGGCAGACGATGGACAAGTTCATCGACGTCGCCAACCAGATCAAGGACCGGTTCGAGGTCATCAAGAGCTCCAAGGACGTCGAGACGGTCCAGAAGGCCAGGGGCTTCATCAACGACCGCGGCAAGAAATACGTCGAGCAGACCGTCCGCCGTCTCCGCGAGGAGGCCGCGCAGGCGGAGCGGGAGGCTGCCGCCGCGAGGGCGGCTGCCGCCGAGAAGCAGCGCCAGGAGGAGCTCAAGCGGCAGCACGCCGAGAAGATAGCCAGGGAAGTCGAGGCGGCGAAGGCCGGCTTCCAGAAGGTCATCGACAACCGCAACCTCCACCTGCTCGACTGGGACGGCGCGAAGCGCATGCTTCGGAACATAGAGCTCGACACTTCCGAGGGCCAGCTCCAGCTTGACCTCGAGATGAATAAGGTCGAGGCGATGGAATTCGTCCACAAGGTCATGGTGCGCAACGCCAAGGGCTTTACGTTCACGAGGGGCAAGCTCCGCAACCACACCGTCGTCGAGTGCGACGACAAGGAGGTGACGGTCCTCAAGAAGGGCGCGACGAAGAAGCAGAAGATCGACTGGGTCAAGTTCTACAGGAACATCGAGATGCACACGAACCTCAACGAGCTCATGAACAAGTTCGTGCGTCTCGGCAAGGAGAACGGCAATCCCAAGCTGAACCTCAAGGAGTGGGCGAACGGCATGATGGGCATAGGGCTGACCATGCGCATCATCTGCGCGGACGACCCGACCGCCGCGAACTACGGCGAGCAGACGGTCAAGGACGCCCTTAAGCTCTTCCCCCATTTCCTCAAGCAGGCCAAGGAGTACTTCCCTGACCTCGACTTCAGCGAGGTCGCCGAGGCGGCGGCCGCCGAGAACGTCTGACGGATACAATACAGCAAATGACACAGACATGAAAATGAGACCGGTAGCATTCATCATCAGGGACGGCTGGGGCGTCAATCCCCGCAAGGACGGCAATTCGGTGTACGGGGCGAAGACGCCCGTCATAGACCAGATAAGAGCCAGGTATCCCCACTGCCTTCTCGACTGCTGCGGCGAGGCTGTGGGGCTCCCCGACGGATACCAGGGGTCTTCCGAGGTCGGCCACCTCAACATGGGCGCGGGGCGAATAGTCGTCCAGGAGCTGAAGCGCATCGACGACGGGTTGTCGTCGGGCGAGCTCTTCAAGAGCCCCAAATGGCAGAACCTCGTCGCGCAGTGGAAGAAGAACAACTCGCAGTTCCATTTCCTCGGGCTTCTCCAGGACGAGGGGGTCCACGCCCACCAGGAGCATCTCTTCAAGCTGATGAAGAGGGCGCGCCAGGAGTTCCCCGAAGGGCGCATAGTCGTCCACCCGTTCCTCGATGGCCGCGACACGCCGCCTCGTTCGACGCTGGAGTACATCGCCCGCCTCAAGACCGAGCTCGCCGCGGTCGGCAACGCCGTGATCGGCACTGCGATGGGCCGCTACTACGGCATGGACCGCGTGAAGAACTGGAAGCTGACCAGCGAGGCATACGACTGCATCGTCAGCTGCAAGGGCAAGAAGGCCGCGACGATCGAGGAGGCCGTGAAGGCCGAGTACGAGTCTGGCAAGACGCCCGACGGGACTCCAATGACGGACGAGTACATTCCGTGCTACGTCGTCGGCGACTACGCCGGCATGAAGGACGGCGACGTCGTGATGCACACCAACTACCGCCAGGACCGCGCGATCCAGCTCACGCAGGCGTTCGTCTGCGACGACTACGCCGGGGAGCGCAGCGCGCGTCCGAATGTCGCGTATCTCGGCTTCACGCGCTACTGGGACGAGTTCGAGGACTACCTCCTCGGCGCGATGGGGGCGGGCGGCGGAATGGACAACCTCCTCGGCGAGGTCGTCTCGAAGGCCGGCATAAAGCAGCTCCGCATCGCGGAGACCCAGAAGTTCCGCCACGTCACGAGCTTCTTCAACGGCAAGTCCACGACACCGAGCGAGGGCGAGGACCAGGTGGAGGTGAAGTCCCGCTTCGACCCCGCGACGTTCGCGAGCCATCCCGAGATGGACGCCTACAACGTCACGAACGAGCTTCTGAAGCGCCTTGAGGACAATCCCTACGGATTCATCGTCGTCAACTACGCGAACTGCGACATGGTCGGCCACACGGGCGACGAGAAGGCCGCGACAAAGGCGGTCGAGGTGACGGACGAGTGCATCGGGAAGATACTCCCGCGCCTCCTCGAGCTGGATGCGCACGTCCTCATCTTCGCGGACCACGGCAACGCCGAGCAGATGGTCGACTACAAGTCTGGCCTCACGAAGACTTCGCACACGCTCAACCTCGTCGACTGCTTCTATGTCGCGAACGATGCGGCAGGCGTCAGGCTCACGCCCCTCGCGAAGCTCTCGGCAGTCGCGCCGACGGCGCTTCAGATGCTCGGCATCCCCGTTCCGAGCGATATGACGACTCCGTCTCTCCTCGCCGGCAAGGAGCCCTGGAGCAAGACGGCTCTCAACGTCTGACATCCCGGCATGCATGGCCGAAGGCACCGGCTCCCGTCGCCTGCGGCGCGGGGGCCGGTCTGTTTGCCGGGCGGGTAGCCCGTCCAGAAGGCCTGCCGCGTCGTTCGCGGCGGATGATTCCGGTTTTGCGTGACTATTTTGTCACGCATTTGTCACGTTCATGTCACCTTTCTTTTTTGCGCAGATGCGATAATGTCCGCGTCCTGATGGAACAGGGCGAAAGGACATTGTGCAATGCTTGCGAAATGCTACAGCGGTGCGATAAACGGGGTCGAGGCCTCGACGGTCGAGATAGAGGTCTATTCGGTGAAGTCGACGAGCTCGTTCGCGATCGTCGGGCTTCCCGACGCGGCGGTGAAGGAGGCGAAGGACCGAGTCTCGACGGCTCTCAAGAACTCCGGCTACCGCACGAAGGAGGAGTTCTCGGTCACAGTCAACCTTGCGCCTGCCGATGTGAGGAAGGAAGGCCCCATCTACGATCTTCCGATAGCAATCGGGCTTCTCAAGGCTACGCACAGGCTCAGGACCGAGGAACTCGGCGAATACGCGCTCGTCGGCGAGCTGTCGCTCTCCGGCGAGGTCAGGCGCGTCAGGGGCATTCTCCCCATCGTGATGGAGATGCGGCGCATCGGGCGCCGCGCCGTCCTGGTTCCAGAGGAGAACGTCGATGAGGCGAGCGTCGTGGACGGAATCGACGTGATACCGGTCCGGACACTCCGCGAGGCGGCGCAGTACCTCGCCGGCGAGGAAAGGATCGAGCCGCGATTCACCGACCTGGCCAGTCTCGTCGAGTCAGGCCGCGACGAAGGCGACGACTTCGCCGACGTGCGCGGGCAGCAGATGGCCAAGCGCGCGATCGAGGTGGCTGTGGCGGGCGGCCACAACATGCTGATGATCGGCTCGCCGGGATCGGGCAAGACCATGCTTGCGCGCAGAATCCCGTCCATACTGCCGCCGATGACCGCCGAGGAGGCTCTGGAGGTCTCGAAGGTCCACTCCGTCGCGGGGCGCGAGAAGGGTGCGGGCACGTTCGTCACGCGGCGTCCCTTCCGCGCGCCGCATCACACCGTATCGTCCATCGGGCTGCTGGGGGGCGGAGCGCATCCCGTTCCGGGGGAGGTCTCGCTCGCCCACCGCGGGGTCCTGTTCCTCGACGAGTTCGCCGAATTCCCGCGGCAGGCCCTGGAGACGCTGCGCCAGCCGCTTGAGGATGGCCATGTCGGCGTTTCCCGCGCGGCGGCGGCCTGCGACTATCCCTCGCGCTTTATGCTTGTCGCGGCGATGAATCCGTGCCCGTGCGGCTACTACAACTCGGCGCGCGAGTGCCGCTGCAGCCAGTCGCAGATACTCAAGTACCAGCGGCGCGTCTCTGGCCCGCTTCTCGACCGCATCGACATCCAGGTGGGGATTTCGGAGGTTCCGTTCGCGGACCTGGATTCGATGGAACCCGGAGAGCCGAGTTCGGCGGTCCGCGAGCGCGTCGTACGCGCCCGCGCGGTCCAGCGGGAGCGATACCGCGGCATCCCGGGCGTCTTCACAAACGCGGACGCGAAGTCACGCGATCTGCGCGACATATGCAAGCTCACGGCGGGCGCACAGGCCGAGATAAGGCGGACGATCTCACGGATGAACCTCTCGGCCCGCGCATACGACAGGGTGCTGCGCGTGGCGAGGACCGCGGCGGACCTCGCCGGGCTTGACGCGGTCGGCGAGGAGCAGATTCTGGAGGCATGCTCATGGCGGCAGCTCGACCAGGAGGGCGGGCGCGATTCGTTCTGGGCATGACATGCGGAAAACATAGACAACAAACAGAAAAGGAGGAATGGAAATGAACGAGAACAGATGCATGCAGGCGGACGAAGCGACATTCGGGCGGCCGTCCGGATTCGCGCCGAGGCTCGCGTACTACCACCCCAATGCCAGGGGCACCGGCTGTGCGATGAAGCTTGAACGCATCCCCGCCACCAGGGAGGAGGAAGGGTGCTTCATGGCGACGCTCGCGAACCAGCTCACCATAGGCGACATGAGGTCCCCGAACCCGACGTATCCGCGTTTCGACTGGGAGGGGTCGATCGTGGTGAAGCTGGGGTTCTCCGACCTATGCCAGATACTCCAGGTGCTGCGCGGAGAATGTGAATCAATTGGCGACGGCAGGGGGCTTTTCCACCAGACGCCGCGCGCCGCGACGCGGATCGTCCTTCGGCATATGCTCGAGCCGGTGTCCGGGTACTCGCTTGAGACCTACCGCACGCCGTCGGGCGGCGGGGAGGAGGGCAAGGCGCACATCCTCATATCACAGGCCGAGGCCGTAGGGCTGGAGTCGGTGATTTCGGGTTCGCTGGCGTTGGTTTGCTTCGGCGTGCCTGAGGCCGTGGCGGCGCCCGCGCGCGGCGCGGGAAGCCAGGCCGGGGG
>JAFRJH010000150.1 GCA_017432385.1 Kiritimatiellia bacterium | reverse complement strand
GCGACGCTCCGCTCTTCTGCGCGTTTCTCCTTCTCATCGGGCTGATGATTTTGGTAAAATACAGAAATGAACATGAAAAACGAAGATCTTTGTCCATGTAATTCAGGCAGGACGTACGGCGAGTGCTGCGGGGCGATCCTGGACGGCGGTGCCAAGGCCGAGACGGCCGAGGCGCTGATGCGCGCGCGCTACACGGCGTACGTCACCGAGCACATCGGGTTCCTCAGGGACAGTGCCGTCAAGTCGGTGCAGGAGGAGTTCGACGAGCGGGCGTCCACGGCGTGGAGCCGCGCGGCGGAGTGGCACGGGCTCGAAATCATCCGCACCGAGGGCGGGCAGAAGGGCGACAAGACGGGCGTCGTGGAGTTCCGCGCTACGTACACGGCGAACGGCGAGTTCTGCAACCACCACGAGGTCTCGACGTTCGTGAAGGAGCGCGACGGGTGGAAGTTCGAGGACGGCGAGCTCGTCGGCGAGACGCCGATCGTCCGGGAGGAGCCGAAGATCGGCCGCAACGATCCGTGCCCGTGCGGCAGCGGCAAGAAGTACAAGAAATGCTGCGGAAGGGAAAAGTGAAGGTCGCGGCGTTCCTGTTCGACCTGGACGGAACGCTTGTCGACACCGAGGCCGTGTGGACGAAGGCCATCGTGGACTTCGTCGTCTCGCACGGCGGGCGGACGACGTATCGCGAGATACTGCCGACCGTCATCGGGCGCAACTGGCTGGACATAGACCGCTCGCTCCACGAGCGGTTCCCCGAGCTCGGCGACTCGACGCCGATGCACGACGCCATCGAGCTCAGGAAGCACTACAACCGCCGGGCGGGCGATCCTCGCGCGATGCGCATAGAGAGCTCGATAAGGTTCTTCACCCGCGTGGCCGAAATCGCGCCGTGCGCGATCGTGTCCGGCTCGCCCCGCGACGACGTCGCCAGGGCGGCGGCGCTCTGCGGGATCGCGTCCGGCGTGAAGCTCATCCTCGGCGCGGGCGACTACCCGCGCGGCAAGCCCGATCCGAGCGGATACCTCCGCGCGGCCGAGCTCCTCGGGGTGGCTCCGGCGGACTGCGTCGTCATCGAGGACTCCACGGTCGGCGTGCAGTCCGGCGTGGCGGCCGGCATGAGGGTCGTGGCGCTCGACCGCTCTACGCTCGCGAAGCAGAGCTTCAGCGGCGAGACGTGGCTCGTGAAGGACCTTTCCGAGATCGACATAGCGAAGGAGTTTGCATGAGCTCCAACCCCGACTTCGACAGGTGGTACGCCGCGCGGCACGTGAGGATCGTCCTCTCGCCGTCGCACCGCCTCGAGACGTTCGGGAACACGCTCGTGAACTACCACCTCGTCTCGGAGCTTGATGACCATCCCGGGAAGGTGCGCATACGCGAGGGCCGCCTCGTCGCGCACCAGCCGCTGGTGATCACCCCTAACTTCGGCGAGATCACGACCGAGGGCCTCGGCGACGAGGCCAGGGCGTATCTCGAGTTCCTGCGCGCCACGGAGAAGAACCTGCGCATCCTGCAGTACGGATTCCACCTGAAGAGCGACAACTTCTCCGAGCAGGTGGTGACGGACGCCCTGTCGGCCGTGACCGAGCGCGTCAAGGCCGCGGCGGTGGACAGCGGCGACAAGTTCGCCGCGGTGCTGCAGGGCGTGGACGATCCGTGGGACGTCGCGCTCGTGGAGCTGTGGCGGCGCGAAGTGGGGCGAAGCGCGGGCGACAACATCCGCGAACTGAACGAGAAGGGCAAGCTGTTCTGAGCTGGAGGAGAGATGGACAAGAAGACGAAGATCATTGCGATTGCGAACCAAAAGGGCGGGGTCGGCAAGACGACGACGGTGGTGAACCTCGCCGCGGCGCTTTCGGCGCGCCACCGCGCGGTGCTGGTCGTCGACCTCGACCCGCAGGCGCACGCGACACTGGGACTCGGCCTCGAGAAGCAGCAGGGAATCTCGATCTACCCGGTGCTTCTCGGAGAGAAGGCGGTCGAGGACGTCATACAGCCCACGAAGTGGACGAACCTGAACGTTATACCGTCCGAGGTCGACCTCGCCGGCGCGGAGCTCGAGTTCGGAGCGCGCGGGGACAGGCTCGAGATGATAAGGAACGCCCTCGCCCCGGTCAGGGAGGCCGGTGCCTTCGACTACATCATAATCGACTGCCCGCCGTCCCTCGGCATCGTCATGACGAGCGCGCTCGTCGCGTCCGACGGCGTCCTGATCCCGATCCAGGCGGAGTTCCTCGCGATGGACGGCCTCGCGCTCATCACCGGCTCCATAGAGCGCATCCGCGCGTCCGTGAGCCCTTCCCTCGAGCTCAACGGAATCGTCTTCACGATGGTCAATTCGCAGGCCCGCCTCACGCAGGACGTGATATCCGAGGTCCGCGGGCACTTCGGCGAGAAGGTGTACGAGACGACGATCCCGCGCAACGTGCGCGTCTCCGAGGCCCCGTCGATGGGAACGCCCGTCGTGTTCCTCGATCCGCGCTCGAAGGGCGCCGAGGCGTACAAGGCGTTCGCCTGGGAGTTCATGGCGAAGAACCCGACGCGCGGCGTTTTCGCGCCCGCGCCCGCGCCCGCACCCGCTCCGGCTCCGGCGCCGGAACCCGCGGCGCAGCAGCCAGTTTCCGATGAAGGCGTCAGTGATAGTGCCGTGCCACCCGCGGAACCGGGAGACGCTCCGGCGAACGCTTGATTCGCTGGAGGCGGCCGAGGGTGGGCGCGAGGCCGAGATAGTCGTCGTCGAGGACACGGAGGGTCGCGGCCCCAGCTGGGCGCGAAACCGCGGACTCTGCAAGGCGACCGGCGAGGTCGTCTTCTTCTGCGACGCCGACGACACCGTGCGCCACGGCTTCTTCTCCGCCCCGCTCGCCGCGCTTGAGCGCACCGGCGCGGAGATGTGCCTTTTCACGTATCCAGGAGGCCCTCGCCTCGACACGAGGACGTACGACGGCGCGGACGCCGTCCGCGCGCGCTTCCTCCCCGCGTTCTTCGGCTACTCGTTCGACGACGTCCGCCGCTGGAACGCCGGCGGCGCGCTCGGCGCGAGGCGCGAGATGGGGCAGGTCTGGCGCTGCGCGTTCAGGCGCCGGTTCCTGGAGTCCCGCTCCATACGGTTCGACGAGGCGATCACCCTCTTCGAGGACGCCGCGTTCCTTTCCGAGTGCGTCGCTTTCGCCAGGCGCGTCGCGACGATCGGCGACGAGCTCTACGACTACGCGCCGGCGGACACCGGGAACCTCGCGGACGGATGGCGCTCCCGCCGCCACTGGGACTACAAGTTCCAATCCCTTGCGTTCCGCAGGAGACTCGCGGCGAAGGCGGGGGAGGAGGTGTGGCGCTGGTGCGAGGCGAGCTGTGTCCTCTCCGCACTTGAGATGATGCGCATGTGGCGGATGGCGGGGCTCTCCCGCGCCGAGTACCGGGCGGACCTCGCGCGTTACCTCGCCGACGACCGCGTCCGCGCCGCGCTCGGGGATTTCCCGATCTCGTGGACGCGGCATCCGCTCGTCGCCGCCGCGGTGTCGTATCTGAGACGTTCTTCCCGAAAGTAGATGAGCAGGGCCTTGATGGATGTTTCACGGATGCCGTTTGCATCGCCGAAAGCACTTGCGGGTCTGGTGTTCCTCGCTGCAGTCGTTCTGATTGCCGTGGCGATTGGCTTTGTCAAGGATCGCGACTTAGGTCCAGAGACGTCTTCCGGACAGTCTCAGAGCGGAGAAATCGCGGCTCTCGAGTCAAGGGCGGAGGCGGGTGCCGCGGACGCGCGGCTGCTCGTCTCCAATGCGGCGAAGAACGAGACGGCGAACGCGTTGCTGTCCGGCGAGAATCTGCCAGAAGGCCTTGTCCGCTCGCTCTGCAGGATGGCCTTCGACAAGTCCTACGACGACTGCTGGCGCGACTACTGCCTTCAGTTCCTTGGCGTGGCGCTTGCCCGGCGCGACGACGATGTCTCTGAAGAAGACCGCCGTCTCGCGCTCTCGTCACTCCGCCGGGCGGCGGGTGACCTGAAGTCCGCATCGGCCGGCACGGCGCTTCTTTCCCTTCGCTCCGCCGCCGCGTCGTCTGGTGACCGGCGCCTCTCGTCCGAGGTGTCTGAGATCGCCGTGCGAACCGCCTTCTCCGACGACGCCTCCGATCCGGCGCGGCTGACCGCTCTTCTGGTGCTGGAGTCCGAAGGGCATTCCAAGGCCCTTGAGGCGGCCCGTCGGATCTCGACACTCCGGCAAAGCGGTCTTCTGCACGAGACGGCCCTCGAAGTTGCAAAAAGAATTTCACACAAAATGCCGAAATAATGGTACAATGTTGGCAATGAAGAAGTTGCTCCTCTGCGTGGCATCGCTGGCTTCGGCGGCTGCTGTGGCCCGTGTCGAGACGGTCGTCGCCGATCTGTCGGCGGACGACACTGTGTCGGTCTCCAACTGGACTTGCGTCGACGGGGTTTTGGTTGCCGAGGAGGGTGAGTGCCGCAGAATCTGGTACGAGGCCGACTTGCCGTCGAACGGACTTTATGCCGTTGATGTGGCAGTGTCCAACCTGACCGACCAGGCTCAGGTCTTTTCTTTCGGGCTGGGAGCCGGAGACGCGCATTTCGCCGCGCCTGCCCTTGAGGTGGACGCCAATGGCGTGAACGTGTGCAGATTCGACCTCCCCTGGATGCCGGAAGGAGCCGTCGACCTGCGACTGGAATGGATCGAGGACGTGTGGTCGAACCGTGTCCTCGCCGTCTGCGCCGTCCAGGTCGTGCGGATCGACGGCGCCGACGCGCTTGCCGAGTGGCGGGCGTCAGCGACCGGAGACAGCGACGGAGACGGAATCTCCGACGTCGACGAGATGGACGCCGAGACGCATGCGTGCCTGCGCGACACCGACGGCGACGGCCTTTCGGACGGGGACGAGGTCGGCAGGTTCGGCCTTTCGCCGCTTTCCGCCGCCACTGTCCAGGACGTCGCTGACGCCGAGGTCGTCGACGAGCGGCTTGGCGCAGACTTCTCTTCCTTCACGATGACGCACAACACGATCTACTTCGGAGTCGACGGGTCGACGCTTCTCTGGCCCGGCGTCATCAATCCTTCCGTGTCGTACCAGTTCACGACCTCCCGTGCCGGATTCCATCTTCTGGAGCTGGGGGTGTGCAACCAGCATTTCGACCCTCCTGCGGACTACGCCTTTGCCTTTGAGGTATTGGTGGACGAGCTCAGCGGCGGCGTGGTCCGCGTGGGCGGCGCCGACTTCAACCGCATCGGCACGGGATACGCCATAACTCCGTGGCTGGAGCCGGGGACGCATTCGTTCCGCATCCGCTGGCGGAACGACGCGGCGTCCGCCCACCGCTGCGCTAGGCCGGCTCTCGAGTCCCTCAGGCTGCTGTGGGTCAACGGCGGGGACGCGGACGGCGACGGCGTCCAGGACTGGATGCGACGCCACGCCATGAGCCTGTCCATCGACCGTGACGGCGACGGTATCGCCGACTGGCGGGAGATACTGACCTACCACTCGAATCCGCTCCTGGCCGACACCGACGGCGACGGACTGTCGGATTCCCTTGAGCTTTCGCTTGGGACCTCCCTCGTCAACCCGGACAGCGACGGCGACGGCATCGGAGATGGAGAGGAGCTTCGGTCGACCGGCACCGATCCGCTCAATCCGGAGTTCAGCGCCGCCTGGAGCGTCGTCGCGTCCCAGTGCGCGACGTCCGCTGTCTCCCGCATCGGCGTCTGGTCGGCCCAGGAGGGTTCGCTTTCGACGATCCGCAGGGGATCCGCGGCCTACGTCCTTTCCGCCCCGTCGTCGGACCGGTATTTCCTCCGCGTCGACGCCTCGCACTTCTGGCATTCCGACGAGCCGTGGGCGGCGCCGTGCGAGCGCAGCCGCCTTGTCGTCTACTCGGGCGACGACGTGCTGGGCACGGCGTGGCTTTCCCATGCCCCGGGCTCGGAGCCCGCCTCCGCGAGGTTTCCGCTTCCGTTCATGGCGGCCGGTAGCAACCTTACCGTCCGCGTCGTCTGGGACTCGGTCAGTCACGGTCTCGGAATTGCCCTGCATTCCGTGTCGCTCGAGTCCCCGTGCGGGCCGGACGCCGACGGCGACGGCGTACAGGACTGGGCGCTCGCGCGTTCCTTCAGGGACGATTCCGCCGCCGTGCCGTCGGCGACGTACTTCTCCCCGCTCTGCGTCGAGGGCTCCGCCGAGCGTCCGTCGCGCGTGTCGGCGTCGGTCGGCGGCGTAGGCTTCCCCGCCATGATGACGGGGCCGACGAACTGGTGCGCCGACGTCGTGCTTGAGCATGGCCAGAACTCCGTCGTCGTGTCCTACGACGGTGGCATAAGGTCCGAGAATCGTTCTGTGTCGTGGATCGGATTCGACGTGGTTTCGCCGTCGTCGGCCTTCAGCGCCCGCAGAGGCGATGTCATGCTGCTCACGGCGTCTTCCGCGTCCGCGGTGTCGGTGGCGCGTGACGGAACGCCAGTCGACTCGTTCTCCCTGTCGCAGGGCGGCACGGCCGAGCTGGCGTTTCCTGATTCCGGCGTGTGGACGATATCCGCCGTCGCCCCGGGGATGCCGGCCGCCGTCGTCCACACCGTCAACGTCCTTGGCGGAGGCTTCCCGTCCGGCGACCCCGCGCTGATTCTCGGCAAGGCGCGGAGCTGGACGTGCCCTGACCTGCCGGACGGCGCCGTGGTGTCGGCAGACTCCGGAACCTCCCTCTCCCGCAGCGGGACGAACCTCGTCCTGAATGCGTCGTCGATGTTCTCGCCCCATGTCGTCGTGGCGCGCGTCTCGCCGGGCGGTCCGGTGCTCGACGTCGCCCGCGTCCGCCCGTTCTGGCTTCGCGCCACCGTCGACACGTTCGTCCACCGCGAGTGCCGCGGGGCAGACTACGAGGTCTGGACGGACGATGTCCTGACGTCTGAGGTCCCGCCGTCCGTGTCCGTTGTCTCCACGGTGGTTCTGGGCGGCGTCACGCTCGACAACTACTCGGTCTCGCAGACCGTCCCCGGGGCCGACATTCCGTCTGCCTCCCACATGCCGGTGCGCATCCTTCGCCCCGACACGCAGCACACTTCCATCTGTCACACCATCGTGGCGTTCCAGGACGGCGTCAAGCTTGGCGACGCCTACCGCAACAACGGCACCATGCCGGTGGACATGAAATGAACCGGGCTAGTTTCTTCTTCCTTGCGCTTTTCGCGCCTCTTCTCGTCCCGGCGGACGAGCTGATCAACCAGCCGCCGGACGGGCCGCTTCCACCGAAGCCATACGCCGACGGGAGCGGCGACTGCTGCGACTGCTCGGAGGGCACCGAGACAGGGAACGACTGCGTCTCGTTCTCGCAGCGCTTCGGCCGGACTCCGCTCGTGGCCGGGGCGCCAATTGGCCGCATCCGCGTGCTGGAGTTCACCTCCGCGCGCCTTCCGACCGGGCCGGACGTCGTCCTCTTCGACCATCCGCTCATGCGGCGGATCGTCGACCTCGACGAATCCCGCTCGATGGTGACG
>JAFRJH010000149.1 GCA_017432385.1 Kiritimatiellia bacterium | reverse complement strand
CGAGGAATTCATGGTCGAGCACCCCGAGGAGGAGCGCCTCGTGGGCAGCGTCTTCAAGGGGCGCGTCCAGAACCTGGAGAACGACCTCCAGGCCGCGTTCGTCAACATAGGGCTCGGCAAGAACGCGTTCCTGCACTACTGGGACATGACGCCCGACGCGGACGCGCTCCTCGACGACGAGGAGGAGGACGAGGGCCAGAAGCGCGGCGGACGCGGCGGACGCAAGTCGAACCGCCTCACAGACGAGGAGATCGCCAAGCGCTTTCCGCCGGGATCCGAGATCATCGTGCAGGTCACGAAGGGGCCGATCTCCACGAAGGGCCCCCGCGTCACCGCCAACCTCTCGATCCCCGGGCGCTACCTCGTCATGATGCCCGGGACCCGCATACGCGGCGTCTCGAAGAAGATCGGCGACGCGAAGGAGCGCCAGCGCCTCAAGAAGATACTCGACCGGCTGCCGCTCCCCGAGACCATGGGGCTCGTCGTCCGCACCGTCGGACAGGGCGCGAGCGCCCGCGCCTTCGCGCGCGACCTGAGGAACATCCTCTCGGTCTGGAACGAGATGCAGGCCAACACGAAGAACCTCCGCACGCCGTGCTGCATCTTCCACGAGCCCGACCTCTGCGAGCGCGTGGTGCGCGACTGGCTCACCGAGGACGTCGACGCGATCGTCATCGACGACGAAAAGAGCTACGAGGCGATGCGCGAGGTCGCCGGACGCATCTCGCGCAGGGCGAAGTCCAAGATCCGCCGCTACGACGGGCAGACCTGCATCTTCGAGCACTACGGGCTCGAGCGCCAACTCTCCGAGGCCTTCGCGCGCAAGGTGCCGCTCAAGTCCGGCGGATACCTCGTCATCGACGAGACCGAGGCCCTGATCGCCGTCGACGTAAACACCGGCCACTACAAGGGCAAGGGCTCGCAGGAGGACGCGATCCTCGCGGTGAACCTGGAGGCCGTGGACGAGGTCGCCCGGCAGCTGCGGCTCAGGAACATCGGCGGACTCGTCGTCCTCGACCTCATCGACATGAAGAGCCGGAGGCACCAGAAGCAGGTCTGCCGCGCGCTCAAGGACGCGCTCAAGCGCGACCGCGCGCGCACGAACGTCCTCGACATCTCCGAGCTCGGGCTCCTCGAGATGTCCCGCCAGCGCCAGGACCAGTCGATCCTCTCGCGCCTGACCTCGACCTGCCCCTACTGCCAGGGGCACGGGCTCGTCAAGTCGCCGATGGCGATCTCCATCGAGCTCCAGCGCCGCCTCGTCGCGCTGCTCAGGAAGGCGGAGCTCGAGAAGCGCCCGTTCGAGCCCAAGGTGATCATCGCCCCGCAGGTGATGCAGCGCCTGAGGACCGAGGACGCGAAGATCCTCGCCGAGCTGCAGAACACCTTCGGCACGCGCCTCACCTTCGTGTCGGAGCGCTACCGCCATCCGGAGTCGTTCTCGATCCTGGACGCCGCCACGGCGCAGGTCCTCTACACGCAGTCGTAACCGGAACAGGAGGATGCGGAGATGACAAACGAAGTCGCAGTGGCGGCGGAAGCCGCGACGAACGCGGTCGCCGGGGCGGGCGTTGCCGGGAAGCTGTCCGGCGCCGTCACGACCCACGTCGCCGAGGGAAGGGCTCTGGTGGACCGGGTCGGGGAATGGGTGGCGGAGCACGGGGTCGACTTCGCGGTCAACCTCGCGATCGCGGCGGCGATGTTCATCGCCGGCTGGCTCGCGATCAAGCTCGTCGACATGGCGATAAGGAAGGCGCTGTCGCGGGCCGACCGCAAGCGGACGCTTCTCATCGACTTCGTCGTCTCGGTCGTGCGCAAGGGATGCTGGACGATCCTCGGCGTCATGATCCTCGGACGCCTCGGGGTCAACGTCGGTCCGCTCGTCGCGGGCATCGGCGCGACGGGCTTCATACTCGGCTTCGCCTTCCAGGAGTCTCTGGGCAACCTCGCCTCCGGCATGATGATCGCGCTCAACGAGCCGTTCAAGGTCGGTGATTTCGTCGAGGCCGCAGGGCACTCCGGCGCAATCGTCGAGGTGAACATGATGGCGACGATAATGAACACGGGCGACAACAAGAAGATCGTGCTCCCGAACAAGAGCGTATGGGGCGGGCCGATCGTGAACTACAGCGCGATGGACACCCGGCGCGTGGACCTCTCGGTCGGCATCGCCTACGAGTCCGACATCGACCTCGCGGTCGGCGTCATAAGGGAGACCCTCGCCTCGCTGCCTGGCGTGCTAAGGGACCCCGAGCCGCGCGTCGCGGTCGCGTCGCTCGACCAGAGCAGCGTCACGCTCGTCGTGAGGCCGTGGTGCAGCGGCGCGGACTACTGGAACGTCAACGCGTCGGCGCTCCAGTCCATAAAGGAGGCGCTCGAGCGCGCTGGGGTCAAGATACCGTACAACCAGATCGAGGTCCACCAGGCGAAGTCGTGATCGGCCGGATTTGGTATAATCTGCGAAACCGCAAATGGAAGACTTTGGCTTTTACCTCGTGATGACCGATCCGGTCGTCGGATACGAACGCTGCTGCGAGGCGGCGGTCAAGGCGGGCGTCCGCATGGTACAGCTGCGCATGAAGGACGCGCCGCGCGGCGAAGTCGCCGCGACGGCGCGCGCCCTCAGGTCGATAACGGCGGGGATGGCGACGAACCTCATAATAAACGACGACCCGTCGGTCGCGGCGGAGTGCGGGGCGGACGGCGTCCACGTCGGGCAGGGCGACATGCCGGTCTCCGAGGTGCGCCGGCGCTATCCGTCGCTCGGGATCGTCGGGCTTTCGACCCACAATCTCGCGCAGGTGCGCGCGGCTGCGGCCGAACGGCCAGACTACATCGGCGTCGGACCCGTCTACGCGACGCCCACGAAGAAGATACCCGACCCGACGCTCGGTCCGGAGACGGCGGGCAGGATGATAGCCGAGGCGCCGTGTCCGGCCGTCGCCATCGGGGGGCTGGATTTCGAGACGCTGCCGTCGGCGATCGCCGCCGGGGCGAGGAACTACGCGGTCGTG
>JAFRJH010000017.1 GCA_017432385.1 Kiritimatiellia bacterium | reverse complement strand
GGCGCGCAAATCACCGCGACGGGCAAGGGCTACGACACCTGCCACTATCCCGCAGGCTCGGCATGTGGCGTTCATGGCGGCTCGGCCAACGATCTTTCACTGGTCTACGGTGACCTGAAGCATCCCGTTGACATCGGCTCGGCTGGCTCGACATCGGGCTTCAAGGGCGGCGGCGCGATCCATCTCGTCGTGACTGGTGACGCGACGGTCGACGGTACGCTCGCGGCACGTCCCTCGACGGGAAGCGCCCAGAACGATACGCGCTACAAGGGTCATGGCGCGGGCGGTTCGATCTACCTCTCGGCAGCGTCCGTAGCCGGTTCGGGCTCCATTACGGCGGCGGGCTACGGCTTCGACAGCTCCTGGCAGCGGCCGGGCGGCGCGGGTGGACGAATTGCCGTCATCTGCACCACGGCCGCGTCCCTCGCCTTCCCGACGGCGAACCTGATGTGCAACGGCTCGATCGCAAACTACGGCAACACCACGGGCGCAGGGACGATCTTCGTCAAGACCGCCTCGCAGCAGAACGGCACACTCATCGTCGACAACGCCTTCGCGGGCGCGAACTTTGAGGCTTTCTGGCCCACGAAGCGCGGCGTGACGCCGATTCCCGCAGGCGAGACCTGGACGCTCGACGAGATCCAGTTCCGGCGCTACGGCGTGCTTTGCGTTCCCGAAGGAACGACGCTCGCGGTTCCTCTTTCGGGCGTATCCTCTTCCAGCGACCGCACGGCGGGCATCCTCTACGAGGGCGGCACGCTCAACATCGGCTCCGCGCCCTACACGCTTACCGGCAAGTGGACGTTCCAGGCCGATGCACCCTACACGTTCAACGGCGATGTCACGGTCACCGGTGGTGCGAACATCGGCGGGCTCCGGTTCTCAGGCAACTACACGAACGACTTTGCGAAATGCGATGTTACGGTGAACGGAGATCTTACGATCGCCTCCGACGGCTACGCCTCCACGACCATGGCAGGTCCCGTTGAGGCGGATAAAAATGGCGGCGCGTTCCCTCGCCACGGCGGACAGTACGCATCTCTTTCCGGCAACAAATGCTATGGCTCGGTCTTCGCCCCGGTTCTTCCCGGCTATTTCGCACAGGCCGGCGACCACGCGACAGCCGGCGTCGGCGGTGGCGTCCTGAAGCTCACGGTCACGGGCGATCTCGTCGTGGAGGGTTCGGTGACCGCCAACAGCGCGGTGTTCCACAAGTCCAGCGCAGCAGCAGGGTCCGTGAGCATCACCGCGAAGACGCTTTCTGGCAATGGCTCGGTTACAGCAAACGGCGCCGTCGGCTCCATCCAGTGGGACAACGGCTACAACGGCGTCGGCGGACGCATAGCAGTGCGCGTGACGGGCGAGGACGTCGGAACGACAGGTGTCTGGACGAAGTTTGCCGCCCGCGGATGCGCCACAAACCAGGTGGCAGTGGCCAATGAGCGCAATCAGAACACCTCCGCCGGTACGATCTACCTGCAGGGCAAGTCGGACGGCGAGAAGGGCGGCACGATCTATGTCCGCAATCAGAAGGACTATGACACCTCCAATGTCGCGACATGGATTCCCGCGGCGGCGCGCGGCGATTCCGCCGCGGACTTTGCCAAGGCGAAGCTCGTCATCGCGGACCGCGGCGTGGTCGCGATCGGGGCGCAGAGGGTGAAGTTCGCCGAGCTGGCGATCGAGAACGACTCCTTGCTCGACCTCCACGGCGAGCATGTGAGCGTGAAGCGCGCGATGCTCGGCGGCGTGAAGCTCGAGCCCGGAACGTACGCCGTGGGCGATGCGGCGGTCGCGGGATTTGTCGCCGATTCGGCATCAGGCGGCACGCTGACGGTCAGCGGCGGCGGCTTCAAGGTTTTGATCCGGTAACACCCGCTGACGGCGATTTTTTGGTAAAATCTAGGCCGTGGCAGCCGATGCGCACGGTGCGCATGGGCGGGCACGGACAAGGAGCAGCTGGATGACCAAGACGTTGTTTTTCGCGGCGCTCGCGGCCGGAGCGGCCGTGGCCGGGGATCTTCCGTGCAAGACGGGCGCGGTGCTGGGCGAGGCCCGCCGCATCGAGGGCTCGGGCAACAAGGCGATGGCGCTATACATCGAGGGCGACCGCCTCTACGCAGGCGAAGGCCCAGACGTCGTCATATACGACATTTCCAGTCCGCTCGAGCCGAAGCGTCTCGGCGCCGTCACGGGCGTGGTGGGGAGCCCCCGCCAGATCGCCGTCCAGAAGGGCATGGCCTACGTAACCGCGCGCGAGAACGCGCTCTGGATCATCGACGCGACCGACCCCGCGAACCCGCGCGTCCGCTCGCGCTTCGATACCTGCGAGCTCGCGACCGGCGTGGACGTCGCCGGCGACGTGTGCTTCGTCGGACAGCGCCAGAACGGCGTGGAGTTCATCGACGTCTCGAATCCGGACGACCCGCGCCACATCGCGATGCGCAAGACGGACGAGTCGCAGAGCGTCAAGTACCTGAACGGCATCCTCTACTCCGGCGACTGGGGCTCCGGCAAGCTCACGGTCTTCGACGCGCATGACATGAAGAACATCCGCCAGATCGGGCTCTATCCGCTCTACGGCTTCGGCGACGGCGTCTGGGTGAAGGGCGACTACCTCTACGCCTCGACCGGCCACCACCTCAAGAACCGCAACGCAGCCGAGCACACATACGCGGTGGAGATCGCGGCGGCGGGGAAGCGTCCCGGCGAGGGGTGCGGGCACGGACTCGACATCTTCGAGATAAAGGATCCGGCGAACCCGAAGCGGGTCGGCCATGTCGACTATCCGCCGTTCTACCAGCGCGGACTCGACATGTGGACGCCGCGGACGAGCTCGAAGTCCGACATGGTCTTCTGCTCGGCGACGCACAACGGGCTTTTCGTGGTCGACTGCTCCGACAAGTCCGCCCCGAAGGTCGTCGACCGCTGGGTCGCGCCCGATCCGAAGCATCCCGAGTGGCCGTCGCAGTGCATCGGCTCGGTTGCCGTGGGCGACGGGTGCGTCTACGTCGCGACGATGGGCAGCGGCGTGAACGTCATCCCCGCGAAGGGAGCGGGCAAGGAGATTGTCAAGAAGGGCGTCCCGCCGAAGAACGCCTCGTTCCGCGAGGCGTATCCGACGGACGAGAACGAGTTCTACGTCTGGAAGCCCGAGCAGGTCGGACAGGCGCGCGGCGTCGCCGTGATAGGGCGGGTCGTCTACGCCGCGTGCGGCGACGCGGGACTCCACGTCCTCGAGATACTGCCGAAGGGCGGGCTCCGCAAGATCGGCGAGCTCAAGGGACACGCCCACGTCTACGACGTCGTCGCCGACGGACGCCGCCTCTACACGGCGGAGGGTCCGGACGGATTCGGCTTCTACGAGATGGACGGGCCCCTCAAGTTCCGCGAGGTCGGCCGCCTGACCTCGCTCGGGAAGGGCAAGAAGGACTTCGGCTTCTGGGTATGGGCGCCTGCCCCCGGCTTCCTCGGCCTTTCGGCGCGTTCCGGCGGAAACGTCATCTTCGACATCTCGGACATCAAGAACCCGAAGCGCCAGGTGTCCGTCTCGGGCTGCCCAGGCTGGGACAAGTTCCTCATGGACAAGGCGATCGGCGGCGGCCGCTATCTCGCCCACAATGCCGCCGGGCACCACATCGACTGGATCGACCTCGAGGCGAAGCCGCTAGCGAAGGTCTGCGCGTCGACGGCCAAGAACTGCATCTTCCTGTCGGACGGAATCTGCAGGTTCTCGGACGACAAGGCGCTGGCGACAAGGGGCGACACCTATTACTTCGCCGCGCCAGGCGAGCTCGACCCGCCGGACGGCAGCCTTTGGGCGTTCAAGAAGCTCCCGCCAGTGCCGGACGGCAAGAAGGTGCAGGGCATCCCGCGCGCGTCGGGCGACGGACTTGTCGTCCTGACCGACCGCATCCGCCGCCGCGTCGCGCTCTACGACTTCAAGGATCCGGAGAACCCCAAGCTCATCAAGTTCTGGAATGTGTCCGGCAACCCCGACACCGCCGTGTTCTACAAGGGCAAGGTGGTCATTCCCTGCGGATACCAGGGCATCCTGATGCAGAAGTAGCCTTGGCGGGTCGGCAACTGCAGCCTTGGCGGGTCTGGCCCTTTGGAACGAGGGCATGCCCGCCGCTGCCGATTTTTCGAGCCGCGCAATTAACAAGACGGAGCTTTCCAGCACGATCTGGGACGGCGCGCCCATTATGGGCAGGTCCGTTGATTCGACAAGAAGGACGGTCGAGTGGTGGTTGGGGTTGTCCCCGTCGACGACTGCGCCGCCGGTCCTTTGGAAATTTGGTATAATATGCGCCGGCGGTTCAGATGTTTTGCCATTACGGAAAAGGAGGAGCGCGGATGTCCCGGAAAAACAGCGTGACGGACCACTGGAGGGGAGATGATTGAGGTTACGCTGCTGGCGCTGCTGCAAGGCGTTGCCGAGTTCCTGCCGATATCGAGTTCCGGCCACCTGGTGATCGCCCAGCGGTTGCTCGGGATGGACATTCCCGGGATGAGGCTCGACATATTCCTCCACGTCGGCACGCTTGCCAGCATAATCGTCTTCTACTGGCGCACGTTCTGGCGCATTCTTCGCGAGCTTGACTGGCGCTACGCGCTCAAGATCGCAGTGAGCGCCGTCCCGGCGGCGGCGGTCTACTTCTGCTTCAAGGACTTCATCGACCCGCTTTTCGAAAACGCGCGGATGGTGGGGGCCCTGCTCATGTTCACGGGCGCGACGCTGATCGGCACTAGATACCTGCCTCGCGGAAACGGCGACGTCAGCTTCTCCCGCGCGTGGTTCATGGGCCTGGCGCAGGCGCTTGCGCTCCTGCCGGGCGTGTCCAGAAGCGGGATGACGCTTGCCAGCGCCCGCGGCGGCAGGGTCGATCCGGAGAAGTCGGCCGAGTTCTCGTTCCGCATGTCCGCCCCGCTGATCGCCGGCGCGAT
>JAFRJH010000148.1 GCA_017432385.1 Kiritimatiellia bacterium | reverse complement strand
TTCGGGAAACCGCTGATCGTCCCGGCGACGTACGCGTTGCCGTTCAGGTCGAGCGTGGTGCCGGCCGCGAAGCGCATCTCGTCGAAGTGCGGCAGGTCCGCCTCGTCGATCGCACGCGTGAAGAGCGAGCCGTCGCCCGGTTCGAGCACGAGCTCGACGTTGTTGGTGTACGCGGAGTAGTCGGTCAGGTCTTCCGGCACCTCGCGCCCCTGCCTGTCGAAGACGAACCCGAAGTTCTTCGGCCAGGTCACGTTGTCGCCGCGGACGGAGCCGCAGCAGGCGCGGACCTGGAAGCTGTGCGGTCCAGGCTCGAGCGTCACCTGGTTGAACTGATGAGCAGGAGAAGTGTGGTTTGAATCGCTGATGTAGCTGTAGTAGACCACCTGCCGGCCGTCCACGTAGACGCATGCGTACTGTCCGATGGACGTCGCGAACGTCCAGGTGACGCTTGTCGTCTCGCGGTTCCAGATATAGCCGTCGTAGGTGTTGATCCGGTTGTTGCCGCTGGGCGCGCCGTAGTGCGCGACGGACGTGTTGTTCAGGAGATTCGGGCCGCGCGCCACAAGGTTCGTCGAAGTCGCCCTGGACGAGAACGTCCACAGCCCATTGCTGCCGTATCCGCCGGCGTTCTGGGTGTTGTTCGTTCCCTCCCAGAGTCCGGGCGCGGGGCCGCGCGGGAGCTTGAACGTGCCGCCTTCCACGTTGAGGAACGGCGAGCCGATGCCCGAGTAGTACTCCATCACGTTGGGGCTCTGCTTGTCGATGCGCGAGAAGGTCCCCGAACCGCCCTGGATTCGGCCTGGATAGTACTGGTTCTGGTAAGCCGTCGCCTTGAACGTCAGCGGACCAAGATTGTGCTCGCCAGGCGTGACGAACGACACGCCGTGGTAGTCGAGCGGTTTGTGGGTTGCTGAAGTAAAGCCATGGTCAAGCGGCCCCGTCTCGTCCACGACGACCGACGCGGTGGCGGGCAGAGAACCAGGTTCGTGGACATAGAGTCGGCCCTTGTCGACCCTGACGGTTCCCGTGAAGCTGTTGTTGGGATTCGCAATCGAGAACTGGAAAGGACAATGTCCGCTAAGGTATTCGAGGTTGATGCCGCCGGTGCCGGAAACTGGCCCGTAGAGCCTTACCCAAGCGTATGGAACATTGCCCTGCGTAATGACCTTCAGCGTCGTGTTGTTCAGCTGGACCGGGTTACCGAACCAGTTTTGGGTATTGTTAGCGCGAACACTGCTGTTGTTGTCGTCGCCCCAGAAAATGCCCGTCGCTCCTGTGAAGTTGAGAAGCCATGCGTCCTTTCCGTCCCCGGAAAAATATGTATCCCAGAGTTTGAATCCGCCTTCGTTGCCGATTTCAAGTTCGTTTCCGGACGTCGCGCTTACGAGGTTCGCGCTGTTGTTGTACCAGAACGTATTGTTCATCACGATCTTGCCGTCGTCCTCGAGCCGCGCAAGAAGCCAGGACCTGTCGCCCTTGTTGGAGGGGTTGCCGGCACTGAAGATGGTGAGCGTATGGCCCTGGAGGTACAGGCTCTTGGTGATATGCCCCCACCACGGATTCGCAATCGTGGCATCGCCGTCGAGATAGAGCTTTCCGCCCTGGATGTTGTTCTGGGACCAGGTCGGCCGCGCGAACTTCGAACTCAGCGCGCCAAGCTCGTTGTGTCCGGTACCGACGATGTGCAATGTCCTGTTCGAGTTCAGATTCTGCCCGCTTGGGACACGCGTGAACCAGAGCGTCGCACCGTCGCGCACGTACGTATGATGATCCGCGACGTCCGCGCCGAGCGCGTACTGGGCCATGCACTGGACAACGCCGTCCTTGATGACGATAGGACCGGTAAAGCTCTGGATCGCCGTGTCCATGACGAGCGTGCCGTCGCCCTCCTTGACGATCGCATAGTCCTTGAGCGCGCCGCCGTTGAAGGAGCTGACGTCGTAAGAGGTCTCGTTCGCCGCGTTGTAGGCAGCGATTGCCTCGGCGAGAGTGTTCGTCGTGCCGTCGGCCGAGCCTGCCATCAGCACGATCTCGGGCGTCGTGCCTTGCTCATATGCAGAGGCCCAGACCGCCATCGGCGCGAAAGCCGCGGCACACAACGAGGCGGCGAGCGCCCCAAGCTTCGAATTCACGATCACACCGCTGGATTTCATTTCTGCTGCGTTCCTTTATATAGCTGTTCTCCGATTATAGCACAAAACAGTCGTCCGCAAAGAAGTTGACATGTCAACTTTTTTCAGGAGCGACGACGCGCGGACCGGCTGGCCCGCGCGTCGCTCGAGGCTGATTTCCGCGGACTTTCGTCGCCCTGACGGAAACAGCGTCTTCCTTCCGTATTACTTCAGGAACAACTTGAGGCCCGCGACGGACGACTTGAGAAGCAGTTTCTTCTCGTCGTCGGAGATCGCGACCTTCCACTTGGAGACATCGACGCTGCAGCGGCTCCCGAACGTGCTCGCGTTCTCGGCGGTGATTTTGTTCCCCTCGCCCGAGACCTCCGCGATCGTGTACGTTCCGCCGGCGAGAGACTCGAGGTTCGTCACCGTCACGCCGCCCGCCTCGCCGAAGGAAAGAGGCATCGCAAGCGAGAGACTGCACGCAGGATCGTTCACGAGGTCCGCCGCGTTCACCACAAAGCGGTTGGTGATCGTGAGAGAAGGCGCGGCA
>JAFRJH010000016.1 GCA_017432385.1 Kiritimatiellia bacterium | reverse complement strand
CCGCTGCCGCGCCTCGGGACGGACTGGCGGCTGTCGGGCTCGCTGGACCGGGTGCGATGGTTTGGCCGCGGGCCGGGCGAGAACTATCCTGACCGCTGCTCGGCCTCGTTCCTCGGCGTCTATGCGTCGACGGTCGACGGCCTTGCGGTCGACTACGTGCGACCGCAGGACAACGGCGTTCGCTCGGACGTGCGCTGGGTCGAGCTCACGGATTCCGACGGCAGGGGCATCCGCTTCGCGGCATCTGCGCCGTTCGCGTTCCGGGCGCACCGCCAGGCCTGGGAGGATGTTGAGTTCGCGCGCCATCGGAAAGGGGAGGAGCGGCGGCGGCAGGCAATGCCGCGTCGGTGCGAGATTCGCTTTTCGCTGGATGTCGCCGAGCGCGGGCTGGGGAACGCGAGTTGCGGCCCGATGACGGCGCCCGAACACTGCGTTGACGCGGGACCGCGCGTCTGGACGGAGCGTCTTGCGCCGACCAAGGGCAACGAAAGCGGAGAGCCCGCGCCGCCCACGCCCATGCGGTAGGGATATGCGTCTGGCGTGACTGCTTGAAACGATTTTGAAATGACGGAAAACGAAAGGAAATGAAGATGACTGTGAAATATTGCGTTTGGGCGGCTGCGGCCGCACTCCTCTCTGGTGCGACGGCGGCGGCCGAAATGGAGCTTGCCTGGACGATGCCTGACGGATCGGTCAAGACGGAGCGGCGTCCGCTCGCGGATGCGGACGGCGCCGTCAGGTTCGTCCTTCCTCGCGCCGAAATTGCCGCGAGGGGGGCGGTTCGCCTCGCGCTTACGCCTGACTTCGCGACGGCGCGCAAGGGCGAAGACGGCTTCTGGGTCGTGCCGACGGGCGAACTCGGCAGGTTCCGGGAGGACGAGGGGCGGTTCGTCTGCGCGATTCCGACGATGTCCCTCTACGGCATGAAGACGCCGCGCCGGACGTTCGCTGCGATCGTCACGGGTCTCCGAAACGGCTTCAAGGTCGAGGTCGAGGCGAAGGCTGCCGTCTACCGCATGAGCTGCGTGCTGGACGGGGCGTTGTGTGTGCAGCCCCACGAGGACTTCTCTGTCGAATTCCACACGCTGGAAGGGGAAGACTCGAACTACGGCGGCATGGCGCGCGCTTACCGTCGGCACCAGCTCGCGCGCGGCGCCGTCCGTCCCCTGTCCGTCCGCGCGGCGGAGAACCCCGTCCTGAAGTATGCCGTCGAGGCGCCGGAGATCCGCATCCGCCAGGCGTGGAAGCCGGTGCCGAGCCCCGTGCCCGAGCAGGTGCCGGAGAACGAACCACAGCTCAAGACGGTCGTCACGTTCGCGCGCGTTGCGGACATCGTGCACGAGCTGAAGCGGCAGGGCGTCGGCAAGGCGGAGCTCTGCCTTGTGGGCTGGAATCTCGGTGGGCATGACGGGCGCTGGCCGCAGGCCTTCCCCGTGGAGCCGGCCCTGGGCGGCGAAGACGGGCTGCGCGCCTGTATTCGGGAGGCGCGCGACGCGGGGTATCTCATTGTCCCGCACGGCAATTTCCGTGACGCCTACCGCATTGCGGAAAACTGGGACATCGAGTATCTCATCAAGGACGCCCAGGGCGAGCCCGTGCAGTCGCATCCCGTCTTCTGGGGCGGCGGACGGCAGTTCCAGATCTGTCCGCGTCGCGCCTGGGAGTTCTGGTCGACGCGCGAGATGCCGCGTATGGCGGCCCTCGGATTCAAGGGGCTCGGCTACTTCGACGTCGTGACGATCCTGCCCGCGCCGGTGTGCGACGACCCGCGACATCCGCTCAACGCGGACGAATCGGCGGCCTGGTGGGGGAAGAGTGCGCGCGAGGCCCGGAAGTTCTTCGGCGGCTTCGCCTCCGAGGGCTCGATCGACCATTTCGCGGGCGAGCTCGACTCGGTGCTCTACGCCTCGTTCGGCGATCCGCGCGCCGCGCGCAAGGGCCTGGTCGACCGCATCGTGCCCATCTGGCAGATGGCCTACAACGGCATCATCGTGAACAACCCGTTCACGACGACGGTCAACGCCACGGTGCAGGACAGGCATTCACTGCTGAAGCTGATGGAGTTCGGCGGACGCCCGAATTTCTACTTCTATTCCCGGTTCGTGAACGACGGCACGGACTGGATGGGCGATAGCGACTTGCGCTGCGCGACGGACGAGGAGCTGGCGAAGTCCGTTGCGGCGATCCGGGCCGGGTGGAATATCTATTCGCGGGTCAGCCGTCTCCAGTTCCTGTTCATTGACCGGCACGAGGAGCTCGCGCAGGACGTCTTCCTCACGGGGTGGAGCGACGGCACGACGCTCGTGACGAACTACGGCGCCGCGCCGTTCGCGCACGCCGGACGCACCGTCCCGCCGGCGGACTGGGCTCTGTTCGAGCCATGACGGAGTCCTGTCTTTTGTCATGCGGACTCAGATTCGCCGTCGGCAAGACCGCACCCTGCGGCGGCGGACGTCGAGTCTGCGTTTCGCGAATATGGGAAAATGAAGGGTCAAGTATGTATTGCGTCAAGGGGGAAAGTGAAAAACTTTGCTTGGAAGAGGTCTTTGAGTGAAAACTGAGATAGCGCGGACGTATTCGGCCGCGCGTTCGAGGGGTTCAGGGGAGCGAGCT
>JAFRJH010000147.1 GCA_017432385.1 Kiritimatiellia bacterium | reverse complement strand
TCACCGCGCCGCCGTTGATCGTCACCGTAATGCCGGAGCCGTTACTTCCCCCGCCGATGCCCGCGCCCTCCATGCTGCCTGTAGCCGTCACCGTGCCGCCGTTGACCGTAACCGTAATGTCCGAGCCGGAATTCCCCCCGCCGATGCCCGTGCCGCTGTTGCCTCCTGTCGCCGTCACCTTCCCGCCGTTGACCGTCACCGTCACGTCGGTGCCGTTACTTCCCCCGCCGATGCCCGCGTAGCCGGAGCTGCCTCCTGTCGCCGTCACCTCGCCGCCGTTGACCGTAACCGTAATGTCCGAGCCGTTATCCCTCCCGCCGATGCCCGCGCCGGAGCCGCCTGTCGCCGTCAGTTTGCCCATGTTCGCGCCGTCGGACTGCGCCCAGACCGTGAAGGATCTCCCGTCATACACCGCGATGTTCCTGACCGTGAGCGACGCGCCGTCCGCAAGGATGAGGTGCGTGTTTTCAAACACGACGATGCTCGCGTCGTTCGTGATGTTGCCGGTCAACAGATACCAGCCGCCGTTGAGCATCGTCTGGCCTGTGTATGCCGTGTAGGTCTTGCGGACCGCGTTGGTTCCGCCCACGGGATCGTAGTAGGGAGCGCCCACGCAGATGGCAAGCGGCGTGACCGACGTCGTGTAGATGGCGCCCGTGTTGTCCTTGAACACCATGCAGTTGTCGCCGAAGCCGATCGTGTACACGCCTTCGGGCGTATTGGCAGGGACCGTCACACTGAGCTTGAACGCCGCCTTGCCGTCCTGCGGCAAAACCGGTCCGTAGTTGTCGAGCGCAACGTAGTTCGCGCGAAGTTCTTCCAGGTTGGACGACACGAGCTGACCTTCAAACGCCGTCACGGAATCGGAGATGTCGGAAATCTGGATTGGGCTGGAGCACGCGAAGTTCACGTCGATGGCCGAGATGGGACGGGCGCCGGCGGAGATGTTCACGAAGACGTCGAAAGTGGTCGACTGGCCCGGCTTGACGGCGACCGTGCGATTGCCCGCCCCGTCCACGAACGAGAACCCGACTTCTGCGCCTGACGCGACCATGTTGTTCGTGTGCAGGCCGGGTGCGTTCGGAATCATTCCCAGAGGCGCCTTCTGGATGCGCAACGCGTCGCTTACCGTCAAATCGCCAAGGGGAGCGATGACATCGGCGTTCTCTATGCCCTGCGCCGTGATGTGGCTCGGGTGTGAGCCGTTGAGGCCGTATTGGGCCGGGTTCGACTGGGCCTGCAGGACGAGGACGACATCCGCCATGTCGGTCTGGCCGTCGCAGTTCGCGTCGCCCCAAAGCGTCATGTCCGCCCGAAGCGGTAAGATTGCGCTTGCCGCGACCGCCGCCGCGGACATAATCCACTTCGCAACTCTAATCATAAGTCCTGTCTTTCGCGTAGTCCAATGCAGTCGGCAGGCTCCACGACAAGGAGAACACAACCATGCCGTAATGCATTTTCGGCATATTATACCAAAAAACCGATACGGAACGTCAGGCTAGGCCGAAGAACCAGCAATGGGTTAGCCGGCCGCGCGGGCGAGGAACCTGCGGCGGCGGGCGATGTAGACCGCGATGTACGGGGACAGAAGCAGCAGCCCGAGGAACGGGACGCCGGAGAACACGAACGCGACCAGAAGCGCGGAAAGCCTGAGCGCGCGAAGGACAATGCCGAACACGAGGCGCCGTCCACCGCTCTCGTAGAGCCTGAACACGGCGAACACGGAGACCTTGAGCGCGACTACGACGGCGGCGAAGCCGACGAAGGGAATCGCCGTGAGAACCGCTCCCAGGGCGAATATCGCCGCGACGCGCACGTCAAGCACCCGCACGGCCTGCGCCGGCGACAGCGAGTCCCACCTGCGCCTGCGGCGCTCGGCCATGCGCACCAGGACGCCGCGAAGGAGCCATCCGGCGATGCCGGCGGCGGCGACAAGCAGCGCGGCGAGCAGAGGGACGAGAACGAGGGCGACGAGCGCAAGGGTCCACAGAGTCTCCTCCACGCCGGCCGCGATCCAGTGGAGCCCGAAGTCGTTCTCTGGGTCTGCGGAGCGAAGCCCCTCGGCGATTCCGAGCCGGATGCGGCAGAGGGCCCAGGTGACGACGGAGCCAGACGCGGCGGCGACGGCGGGCCTGACATAGTCGAGAAAGGACGGCGCGCCGCCCTGCGGGAGCGCGCCGCCGACCACGTGCTCCGCGACTTCGCGGTGTTCGGGGGAGAGTAGCGCGAAGGCGGCGCAGAACGCGAGGACCGGCTTGACCCACCGGTCCCATCCGCTCTCCTCGAGCATCTCCCTCGCCGTGTCGTTCCAGTTTGCCGCGACCTCGATCGCCGCGAGAACGCCGAACACGCAGAGTCCGACGTCGCCGACGAGCCAGCCGGGCGCGGATTCCAGGACGCGCCGCGTCGCGTCGGGGCACCACGCGAATCCGGGAAGAGTCCGCGCCGCAAGCCCGAAGAGAAACAGCGGCGCGAAGTTCCGCAGGCTTGCGATCCCGCATAGGGCGAGCACCGAGGCTATGGCGGAGACTGGGTCCATCTCACGCGCCCTCCCTCGAAAGCACCCAGAGCCAGTTCAGCGCCACGGCCGCGGACGCGACGGCGAGAAGCGCTATCTTCGCGCCGCGCGACCAGGTGCGGCGGCGGAAGAGGAGCCACCACGCGGGGACGGCCGCCGCAAGCGACACGGCGAGCGGATTCATGGCGAACGCCGCGGCGAATTCGCCGCGGAAGAGAAGGACGAGCGCGCGGGTCGAACCGCATCCCGGGCACGGGACGCCGGCGAAGCGCCTGAGCGGACAAAGCACGATCCCCGCCGCATGGGCGGCGAGGATCGCGGATCCGACCACGGCGGCGGCCAGCGCCAGTTCCGGGGATGGAAGCCTCGAAGCCATCAGGACACGACTTCAGCCTCGACCGGCGCTGCCGCGGACTCGTCGCCGAATACCTGCTCGTAGGCGGCGGCGTAGACGCAGAGCGAGAAAGGCAGGGTGAAGATCAGGCCGATGCCGCAGAGAACGACGCCCAGCCCGCCGACGAAGCCGGCGACGATGCCGAGGACGATCGGCATCGTGAACTTCCCGCCGAAAGTGCTCTTGAGGACGAGCCCGACGGCCTCGTTCCACTTCATCCCGCGGTTTGCGACGAGCATGAGCGACCAGGTGAGGACCGGCCCGTACACGAAGCACAGGAGCATGAGCACGAGCCACCCGACGACGGGTATGAGCATGAGGACGACCTGCGCGACGAAGTAGACGATTCCGCAGATGAACAGCAGGAGGAAGGCCTGCAGGAACAGGTCAAAGCCCTTGAACACGTCGCCCACGGTCGGCTTCGGCTCGGACTTCTTCGCGAGGCGGCGGAGAATCATGTACACGCCGCAGGTCAGCGGTCCGGCGCAGATGCCGAACGTGACGCCCGAGACGATTCCGGCGACCAGCACCGAGAGGATGCACACGCCCATGTTTTCCTTGAACATGTTCCAGCCTTCGCCGAAGGCCTTGCCGATGTCTACATTTCCCATTTTAACTCCTTTTTTGCGTTAAGTTGACTGTGACTGGAGGGCGCTTCCGCGCCCGGTGCGTAGATTATACCAAAAATCGCGGCGTCGCGGACGGCGCGGACGCAGGCAATTCAAAGCACCTCCATCGCGAAGGCGATGATCGGCGGCATCGTGGCGATGCTGAGAAGCGTCGTTCCGCTGACGAGTCCGACGGAAAGGTCCACGTCGCGTCCGTACTTCGAGGCGAACATCGTCACCAGCGCGCCGACGGGCGCGGACGCGGCGATGACGATTGCGAGCATCATCGTCCTGTCCAGCCCCGCGCGCAGCGGATACAGCACCGCCACCATCGCGAGCGGGATCAGGACGAGCCTGGCGGACGCCGCGACGTACGCGGCGGGCGTCGAAAGCACGCGCCGGAAGTCGGCCCCGGCGAGATAGAAGCCTATCACCAGCATCGCGAGCGGCGTGTTTAGCCCGGCAAGAAGGCGGACAGGCGTGCCGACCACGCCCGGCAGCGAGACGGAGAGGACGAAAAGCGGCATGCCGACGGCGATTCCGACCGTGCCGGGGTTGACCGTCATGGCCAGCAGCGCCTTCCTGTCGACGACGCCCTTCCGCCCCGCCCCCTTCATCTCGTACAGCCCCCAGCTCCACATGAACACGTTGAACATGACGACGTAGACGATTCCGTAGAAGACGCCCTCGGGCCCGAGCACGGCGTGCTCGAGCGGGATCCCCATGAACCCGGCGTTGGAGAAGACGGTCGCCGCCCTCAGGACGGGGAGCGCGGCGGATCCGCCGCGGGCGGTCGCGTAGGAGAGCGCTATGGACGCGACGTGGGCCAGGAACGCTATGAGGAAGGCGCAGCCGAAGCCCCTGAGCATCGAGGCGTCGAACGGGCGCTGGAAGGCATCCACTATGAGGCACGGCGTCACGACGAGGATGAGCACGTTCACCATGCCCTTCACGGACACTTCGTCCACGAGCCTGAGCCGGCGGCACAAGGCCCCGACGCCCATGAGCGCGAAGAGAACGCCGACCTGCGACGCCACTGTGACGAGGTTCTGCATCGGGGTGGGTCAGACCTTGCGTCCGAGCAGGCGGTTCGCGAGCTCCCGGAGCGCCGTCGTGTCGCCCGGGAGGGCGGAGAGCGCGGACACCGCCGCGGCGGTCGTCTCGCGGGCGAGGCGCGCGGTCTCCTCCGCGGGGAGCGGCGAGTCTCCGTCGAGGAGGTCGTCCTCGTACTGGAAGGCAAGCCCCAGGTTGAGGGCAAAGGAGCGGAGCGCGGCGACGGACGCGCCGTCTGCTCCGCCCGCGAGCCCCCCCGTCACGGCGGCGGCAATGAAGAGGTCTGCCGTCGTGTGATCGTAGAGGTATGGCGTGTCTCCGGTCGCGGCGATGTCCTCCACCTGCCCCTCGACCCCGCCCAGTGCGGCGGCGCCCAGCGCGGCGAGCACCCCCGCCGTGTTCCGCGGCGTTTTCGCCGCGGTCGCGCAGGCAAGGGCCTGGAGAGCGTCTCCGGCGAGTATGCCGTCGGCCTCGCCGTACTTCTTCCACACCGTCGGCCTGCCGCGCCGCTCCACGTCGTCGTCCATTGCCGGCAGGTCGTCGTGGACGAGCGTGTAGTTGTGCAGAAGCTCGATCGCCGCGGCGGGGTAGCGGGCGTCCTCGGCTCGGCCGCCGGCGGCCT
>JAFRJH010000146.1 GCA_017432385.1 Kiritimatiellia bacterium | reverse complement strand
TCAACATGCGCATAGTGGCGGTTGGCTGTAGCGTATTCAACGTGCGAAGAAGCAATCGTAAGAATCTTGGTTGCATCGCGGCGGCCTGCAGATTCAGAAGCCTTGGCGACCTGATCGTACTTGATTTCTTCGCAGAGTCCCTTGAGAGACTGTACGTGTGTATTTGCGGCCGTAAGAGTGGTCTTACCATGGTCGGCATGGCCGATTGTGCCGACGTTCACGTGTGGCTTACCGCCACGATCGAATGTTTCCTTTGCCATTTCCGGTACTCCTGTGAGTTGTTGTCTGTCTTCTAGCCCCCGTCCGCTCCGTTGGAGCCACCTAGCGGAATCGAACCGCCGACCTCTTCCTTACCAAGGAAGTGCTCTACCTACTGAGCTAAAGTGGCCTCGCCTGATAGACGAAAACTTTGGATAGTATATCAAAAAGGTGTCGCTCGCCGCAAGGGGGTATTTTCAAGATTCCCGACATCGTGGGGAGGTGGTGGCGAAGGAGGGGTTCGAACCCTCGACCCAAGGCTTATGAGTCCTTTGCTCTACCGACTGAGCTACCTCGCCAATGTCTTCCAAGAGACAACAGATGCGTAGTCTATCAAATCGGCATGCGTCCCGTCAAGGGCGAATTTGCTGATTTGCATCCCTGCAGTACCTGGCGCGCACTCTTGCGAACGCCCAGCAGGTGACTGGCACCGTCATCAGGTATCCGACGCCGAGAAACCCCATCGTCATCCAGAAGTTCGCGAAGAACGCCGATATGAGCAGGAGCAGCCCTGCATACACGGCGAGCATGTGCTGCCGCGGCACCCTGAGCGACTTGAGGGAGATCGTCGGCAGGCGCGATGCCATGAGCGACCCGACGAAGAGGAGCATGAACATGCCGAAGAACGGATTCTGGAAGAGGACGCGCATTCCCGGGCAGAGGTCCTTCGCGTCGAACGCCGTCGTAAGTATCGCGGGCGTAAGCACCATCCAGCACCCCCCGGGCGCCGGAACGCCGGTGAAGAAGTGCTTCCAGTACGGCTGGGACGGCTGCTCGAGCATGGTATTGAAGCGCGCAAGCCTGAAGCAGTCGCACATGGCGTAGAACAGCGCGCAGCCGAGGATCACGCGGACGAGGCGCGGATCCGACACCAGAACGTCGCCCGACCCGAAGTAGCGCCCCGTCAGCCAGAAGAACATGAACATCGCCGGCGCAACGCCGAAGTTCACGAAGTCCGCGAGCGAATCGAGCTCGGCGCCCAGCTTCGAGCTCGCGTGCAGAAGGCGCGCGATGCGCCCGTCCATGCCATCGCAGACGCACGCGACGAGTAGCGCGACGAGCGCGTGCACGAACCTGCCCTCGCTCGAGAGGGATATGGACGTTATGCCCGCGCACGCGGCCATGGACGTCACGAGGTTCGGCACCAGCGCGCGGAACGGCACGCGGTCCGCCCTCGGCTCGCGCGACCTCCTGCTTCTTCCCCTAAGCCTGAATCTGCCCATTTGAAGAAACTCCGCTGACGGAGATCCTTATGCCGCCGCCCTGCACATGCTCCCTGGCCGGCCTGGGGCCGTTCTTCCTGGGCGGGCCGATGAGCGCGCCAAGGACCCTCCCGAGCGTCTTCGGGGCCTGCTCGACGAAGCACTCGTCCTTCAGAAGCTCGAGGACGCGGTTGATGACGTCCTCGCCGAGCTCGCGGTGCGCGTTCTCGCGCCCGCGGTACTGGAGGGTGAGCTTGACCTTGCAGCCGTCCTGCAGGAAACCGCGTATCTGGTTCAGCTTGTAGTTGAAGTCGTTCGTGTCGGTGCCGGGGTGGAACTTGACCTCCTTCACCTTCTGGACCTTCTGCGCCTTGCGCGCCTGCTTGGCCTTGATCGACTCCTCGTACTTGAACTTGCCGTAGTCCATGATCTTGCAGACCGGAGGGACTGCGTTCGGCGTTATCTCGACGAGGTCGAGACCCCTTTCGTCGGCCATGCGCTGCGCTTCGCGCGTCGCCATTACGCCGATCATGCTTCCGTTTGCGTCAAGAACGCGAACCTGCGGAACGCGGATCTTGTAGTTTACGCGAGTGAACTGTGCGATAACCCACCTCTTCTGTTTAGTTGGTAATGACTTTATTTTACCAAATAACCGCCGGTCCGCGCAAGCGCCGTCACTTCTCGACGTACAGGAACCTGTTGCCCCCGCCGAGCGGAGCGAGCTTCCCGGCGAGCTCGTCGTCGTAGACGAGCTCCTCCGGCTTGCCCTGGTTTATGACGCCGAACCTCTGCCCCTTCACGCCGAAGAAGACATTGCCCTCGAACTTCGGCATCGAGTCGGTGCCGTCGGGGTTGAGGAGCCCGGACGATATCTCGATCTCCATCTCCCGCGCCCGGGCGAAGAGGTTCCTGCGCACGACGTAGCCGGTCGCGCGGTTGGAGAAGTTGCGCCAGCTCTTGATGTGCGCCGCCTGGCTGTTGTCCGGACGCTGCTGGCAGAAGCCGACGCCCGCGTCCCACATGATGTTCTTCTCGATCAGGAAGTCCTCCATCCGGCTCGGGTTGCCCTGGCGCGCCTCGCCCTTGATCGAGAGGAAGTACTCGATGGAATAGTTGCATTTCTCGATTACGTTCCTCGTGTACCGGATATGCTTCTGGTCCTTCAGGTCGTCGGGCTTCTCGACGTTGATCTGCTGGGTGAGGCCGGCGTCGTAGACCTGGTAGACGTAGCAGTTGTCCACCACGTAGTCGTCGCATCCGCCGTACAGCTCGACGGCGTTGCCGAAGCGCACCGCCCACCTGCGCCCGAAGATCCGCTCCGCCTGGATCGACCCGCCGATCCACCCGAGCTCGCAGTTCGTGACGTGCAGGCCCTTGCGCGTGCCGCCGCCGATGCCGTGCGCCCCGACGTACTTGATGCAGAGGTTGTCGATGTGTATGTCGTCTCCGCCGACCCCGATGCCGTTCTTCCTCACGTTGAACTCGATCGACTTGAAGCGCGAGCCGGGGTTCTGCTCGGAGTAGAGGTAGACGTAGCCGGTCCCCTTCGCGAAGGGCTTGAAGTCGGTCTTGTCGGAGTAGTCGTGCCAGAAGTGGAGATCCTCCGCGAGGTCCTTGTAGCCGTTGTTGAACGGACGATTGCCGTACTGCTGGGTGTACGTGCCGTCCTTGTTGTAGATCGGCAGTATCTTGATCGCGTGCGCCTCGCCGTCGTTGAACACCATTGTCCCGACGTCCTTGTCCCCTATCTTGTAGCGCCAGACGTTCTTCGCGTCGGTCTTCTCCCACCTGGACGGGTCCGCGCCGTTCTCGGGCGACGAGTATATGCGGGGCTTGGGGCCCTTGCCGTAGGCTGCGTAGGTCACGCCGGGCTCGGCGCGGAACCCGCCGCGGAAGAGCCCGCCGCGCTCGAAGAGGACAAAGGACCCCGGGGCGATCTTCCCCTTCTCCTCGCCGAGCCTGGCCGTCGTCTTCCACGCCGTGGCGGGCGTCCGCCCGTCGGCCTCGTCGCTCCCGCCCTCTGAAAGGTAGTAGACCGGCGCGCCGGGAGCGGGAACCAGGTCCGGCGTCGCGCGTATGGACTCGATGCGCCTGTCGGTGCGCTCCCTCAGCTCGTCGAGCGTGACGGACGAGGCGCTGAACGTAAGCGCGGCCGCCGCCGCGCAGGAAATGGCAATGCTGATTTTCATTTCGTGAATTATAGCAAATGCAGTCCGATCCGTCCACACGGCGGACATGTCAGCGGAAGCCCAGCAGCTTGTGGAGCTGCACGGAGAGCGACCATCCGTCGAGGGACGAAAGGACCGCCTTCGCCGTGGCGAAGTCCATCTCCCCGCCGCGCTCGCACGGCGAGACGTACCAGTCCTCCGCGGCGATTCTGCCGCGCAGCGCACGGCAGAAGCCGACCACGTCCTCCGAAGAGGCGACGACCCTGACCTCGTCCGCGCGGGCGAGCGCAAGCGACTCCGGGAACTCGGCCTTGGGGGAGCAGGCGACGTAGTCCACGAACTGGAGCCAGGCCGGATCCCGCGTGCCGTTCGTCTCGACCGCGATCCAGTACCCGCGCCCCT
>JAFRJH010000145.1 GCA_017432385.1 Kiritimatiellia bacterium | reverse complement strand
GTCGAGTACGACGACCGTGGGCAGGCCCTTCACGCCGAACTTCTCCGCAAGCTTCGGATTCTCCCTCGCGGCCTTCTCCGTCAGAAGCGACTTGTCCATCGGCGAGTCCACCATCAGCAGGACGTACTTCCCGGCGGCCGCTTTCCTGAACGCGTCCGTCGCGAACACCTCCTCGTCGAGGCTCTTGCACCAGGTGCACCAGTCGCTCCCGGAGAAGTTGACGATGACGTGCCTGCCCTCGGCCGCGGCCTTCGCGAGCGCGGCGTCGTAGTCGTCGAGCCACCCCTCAGGAGTGGAGGTCTTTGCAAACCCCGCCAGCGCGAACAGCGCGGCGCACAGCATCGAGACAATTGTCTTCATGAATGTATTTTCTCCTATGCGTTAATCACTTATGCGTTGGCCTGCGGTGCGGATTCCTCTTCCTTGGCGACTTCACCGGGGGAATTCGCAGACAGGTCACTTACCGAAGAAGGAGGTTATGTCGAACCAGCATTCTGCGTCGTATGTGAAGATGACGCCATTGGTCAGCTTCACGCAGACTTCATACCCAATACTGTCATAAGACCTGCCGCCGCTTGAGATCAACCCCTGGGACTTGACCGTCGGAACGATGGCGTCAATGTCAGCCTTAGTGCCGAGCTTCGTCTTTTCCAACGCAGCAATGACTTCGCTTTGGCTGCGCAAGCGCAGGAACGGTCGCTCAAGTTGCACTCCGGAAATTTCATCCTCCGCCGAAATGACAACAGCCGTTTTTTCGTCATAGCCCCATCCGCCGGAATACGCCTTGTCCTTGACGGATTCTGTCATTGACGTCGTAAGCGGCGCAATGGCAGTCTTCAGCGCTTCCGCAGGGGCTTGGGGTTCCTGTCCGGCGGCGCCACTTTCTTCTTTTGCTGGGCCTGCACGCATTACCTTCATGGAGAGAAGGCGCACGCCTGCCCCGTTGAACTGGAACTTGCCCTCGGAAACGGCCTTCAGCAAGCGCGAAAACTTGCCCGACTCGATTACCGGCTTCTCCGAGCCGTCGACAAACACCGAGGCCTTGCCGCCCCTGTAGACGATCGCGAGATGCACTTTCCCACCAGCATACGCGAACGGAACTGGCGTTCCGCTGCCGCCGTCCTTCACTTCGTCCCACTCGCCGTAGACCGCGGTCGCGCCATCCTTCGAGAAGCGAAGCATGACGTATGGATAGTCCGCCTTGGCGAGCGCCGGATCGGCGGGCTCCTGGCAGAAGTCGAAGCGCCACTCGTCCCGTTTTCCGTGCGGGCCGACCTCGAGCTCAATGCGGAACTCGCCAGGCGCGAGGACATCCCACTCGAGGGAGCTGGACGGCTTGTATGCACTGCCGCCGGGGAAGGCATATTCCCCGTTCATGCGCCAGTATCCGTTGTACGTGAGCCACGTCATCTTGTCCTTCGGAAATGCCGCGACAATCGGCCGCCCCTCCGGAAGGTCGGTCTTCATCCGCGCCGAAAGCTCCAGCTCCCTGAGATAGGTGTTTTCCTTTGCGTCAAGCTTGGTGCCGCTGGAAAGCATTTCCTCGGCCCCCTTGACGAACCCAGCGAGGTCACCGGCGACGAAGAGCGCGTGCAGCCTCTGCATCTCCTTCCGGTTCGTTCCCGAGATGCCGTCCCATATCATCCACCTGTGGCTTAGGTCCTGGACGACGCTCCACGTCTCTTCCGGAAGCGCCCCGTGCCAGAACGAACTCCAGGTCTCGCCGACCTTCTCCCAGTCGCCCTTGATGGAATAGGCGAGTGTCGCAAACACGCCGGACTCCTGGCGGACGTCTCCGTCGACTTTCCCGCTCTTAATCTGCGGCAGGCAGACCTCGAGGATCCTGTCGAGTTCGTTCGTATGGTCGCGGAAGTACTCGTCCTGCCGCCCCCCGGAGTCTTTGACCATCCGCAGCATTGCCTCCGCGTACATGTAAGGCACCATCGTGTCGTGCCGCTTCGTCTCGTAGCAGCGCTCGGCGAAGACCTTCATCTTCGCAAGCGACCCGCACCAGCGCGGATAGCAGTTGTACCAGAGGAAGTGATCGTAGAGCGGCTCGAAGTCAAGCTGCACGGCTGTCGCGCCGATGAAGACTTCGTCGTCGAACGGGCCGAGCGTCGTGAACAGATACGCGGCCTCCGGGTACTTGTGGAGCTCCCATGCGCGCTTGTACGCGGCCCTGCACGCCTCGCCATGGTCGCCGTAGCCCTGCCAGCCCTCTTCCGTCACCGTGTTCGCGAACCCGCCTCCGCGCGCGGCCCACGCGGCGTCGCGCTCGGCGTCGATCCTGAAGAGGAGCCTAAGCCATTCGTCCGCGCCCGCCTTGTCGAGGCTGTCGGCGATCTCCTTGGCGTGCGGGGCGTCGAATGCATCGTTGTTGCGCACAGTCCAGAACACGCACCGCATGTCCTCTCCAGTGAACTTGCCGTCCACTATCCAGTCCGCAATCGCGCCGGAGACGCCCTTCTTGTCCACAAGGGCCCTCACCATGTCCGCAAACGGCTTCTTCGCCGTGCGGTCCAGTATCTCCACGAGCTGCTTCCGACCGTCGAAGCGCCTGTATCCGCCCGTCCCCCAGATGTAGAAGATGGATTTTTCCAAAAGCTTGCGCTCGTCTGCGGTGGCCTTGCCATCGGGGTCCATCTGCGCCATCAGGAAAGGCTTCAGCTTCTTTTCCTAGAACGAGGCGCACGTCTCGATCGTCGTGTTCGTGCGGACGTTCTCGCTCCAGTCCTTGAGCCATGTGTCGAACCGGCGTTCAGCCGGTGGCTCCTCGTCCTCGTCGTCATCATCCTCCTCGTCCTCCTTGTCGAGCGTCCCGTTCTTCTTAGCCTCCTCGTACGCCTTGAGCGCCTGCCGCAGCATGTCGAAGCGCCCCTCCTGCTCCTCGATCAGCTCCTTCATGCGCGCCTCCATGTTCTCGGGGCCCTTCATCGTCATCTCCTCGGCGAACGCCTTCTCGTAGAGCGGCACGTACCTGGCGTAGACCTCGTCGAACATGACCTGCTGCGCGAACTTCATCGCCTGGCGCATGTACTTTCGCCTTTCCTTCCTCTCCATG
>JAFRJH010000144.1 GCA_017432385.1 Kiritimatiellia bacterium | reverse complement strand
TGAAGCAGCTGCAGCTCATCAAGCGCCGCGGCCAGGAGGTCGCCTCTGACATCACCCAGCTCGAGAACGCGCTCCGCAACGCCAGCCAGGCGGTGGACTACACGGACGCGCTCTCCGAGGGCCGCATCAAGCTGATCGCGGAGGAAGTCGCGGGTGTGTGCGAGGCGCGCGATCGGGCGATGACGGTCGAGGAGATCCAGGATGTCGTCGAGACGAAGCTGATGGAGTTCGGCGCGAAGGAGATCGCGAAGCGCTACATCGTCTACCGCTACAAGCAGCAGCTCCTCCGTCATGCGAACACGACGGACAAGCAGATCCTTTCGCTCATCGAGTGCAACAACGAGGACGTCAAGCAGGAGAACTCCAACCAGAACCCCAGGATCAACTCGGTGCAGCGCGACTACATGGCGGGCGAGGTGTCGAAGGACGTCGCCGCGCGACTGCTTCTGCCGGCGGACGTCGTGCAGGCCCACAAGGAGGGCATCATCCACTTCCACGACATGGACTACTACGCGCAGCACATGCACAACTGCGACCTCGTGAACCTCGAGGACATGCTGCAGAACGGGACGGTCATCTCCGGGACGATGATCGAGAAGCCGAAGAGCTTCTCCACGGCGTGCAACATCGCGACCCAGATAATCGCGCAGGTGGCGTCCAACCAGTACGGCGGCCAGTCGATCTCGCTCACCCATCTCGCGCCGTTCGTCGAGGTCTCCAGGAAGGCGATCCAGGAGGAGGTCAAGAAGGAATGCGAGGTCGCCGGCGTGAAGATGGCGAAGAAGGCGTTCGACAAGATCGTCGAGGGCCGCGTCCGCAAGGAGATCAAGAAGGGCGTCCAGACGATCCAGTACCAGGTCGTGACGCTCATGACGACGAACGGCCAGGCCCCGTTCGTCACTGTGTACATGTACCTCGGCGAGGCGCGGAGCGAGAAGGAGCGCGCGGACCTCGCGATGATCATCGAGGAGGTCCTCAACGAGCGCATCCTCGGCGTGAAGAACGAGCAGGGGGTCTACATCACGCCGGCCTTCCCGAAGCTCATCTACGTCCTCGAGGAGCAGAACGTGACCGAGAAGTCCAAGTACTGGTACCTTACCGAGCTTGCGGCGAAGTGCACGGCGAAGCGCATGGTCCCCGACTACATCAGCGAGAAGAAGATGCGCGAGTACAAGCTCTCGAAGGGCGAGAAGCCCGGACACGGCGACACGTACACGTGCATGGGCTGCCGCTCGTTCCTCACGCCCGACCGCTCGGGGAACGGCTTCGGCAACGTGGCCCGCGCGAAGAACTACGAGCCCGGGAAGCCCAAGTACTACGGCCGCTTCAACCAGGGCGTCGTGACGATCAATCTCGTTGACATCGCGCTCTCCGCCCACGGCGACATGGACAGGTTCTGGGACATCTTCGATGAGCGCTGCGAGCTCTGCCACCGCGCCCTCCGCTGCCGCCACGAGCGCCTGAAGGGGACGACGTCCGACGCCGCCCCGATCCTCTGGCAGCACGGCGCGCTCGCGCGCCTCGACAAGGGCGAGAAGATCGACAAGCTCCTCTACGGCGGCTACTCGACGATCTCCCTCGGCTACGCGGGCCTCTGGGAGTGCGTCTTCGCGATGACCGGCAAGAAGCTCACGGAGCCCGCCGGCGAGAAGTTCGGCCTCAAGGTCATGGAGAAGCTCAACGAGTACACCGCGAAGTGGAAGAAGGCCGAGGACATCGACTACTCGCTCTACGGCACGCCGCTGGAGTCCACTACCTACAAGTTCGCGAAGTGCCTCCAGGCGCGCTTCGGCGTCGTGAAGGGCGTCACGGACAAGAACTACATCACGAACTCCTACCACGTGCACGTCACGGAGAAGATCGACGCTTTCGCGAAGCTCGCGCTCGAGGCGAAGTTCCAGAAGCTCTCGCCCGGCGGCGCGATCTCGTACGTCGAGGTCCCGAACATGCAGAACAACCTCAAGGCCGTGCTCGCCATCATGAAGTTCATCTACGACAACATCATGTACGCCGAGCTCAACACCAAGAGCGACTACTGCCAGGTCTGCGGCTTCGACGGCGAGATCGAAATCGTGAAGGACGAGGCCGGCAAGCTCGTCTGGCGCTGCCCGAAGTGCGGCAACACCGACGAGTCGAAGCTCAACGTCGCCAGGCGCACATGCGGCTACATCGGCTCCCAGTTCTGGAACCAGGGCCGCACGCAGGAGATCAAGGAGCGCGTCCTGCACGTGTCGTGAACTACGCGTCCATAAGAACCTGCGACATCGCGAACGGAGAGGGGGTGAGGGTCTCCCTCTTCGTTTCCGGCTGCACGCACCACTGCAAGGGGTGCTTCAACGAGGAGGCGTGGGACTTCTCCTACGGCGAGCCGTTCACCGCGAAGACCGAGGATGAACTCCTCGCCGCGCTGGAGCCGGACTTCATCGACGGGCTCACCGTTCTCGGCGGCGAGCCGATGGAGCCCGCGAACCAGCGCGCCCTCGTGCCGTTCCTCCGCCGCGTACGCGGCCGCTTCGGCCTGTCGAAGACGGTCTGGGTCTACACGGGGTGCGTCCTCGAGACGGACCTCAGGTCCGAGTCCCGCTGGCGCACAGAGGTGACGGACGAGTTCCTCTCGCTCGTGGACGTTCTGGTCGACGGGCCGTTCGTCGAGTCGCTGAAGGACATCTCGCTCCAGTTCCGCGGCAGCTCCAACCAGCGCATACTGCGCCTCCGGCATGGCACGGACGACGATGCGTCCGGCGCGCTGCGAAAGGCCTGATGGAGCGGCTGGACAAAGTCCTCTGCGAGCGGCACCCCGACTTCTCCAGGTCGCGGATCGAGGGGCTCGTGAAGTCCGGATACGTAACCGTCAACGGCGCCGTAGCGACGAAGGCCAGCATGAAGGTCTCCGAGTCGGACGCAATCGAGGTCGAGATTCCGCCGCCGGTCCCCGCCGTGCCCGAGCCGGAGGACATACCGCTGGACGTCGTGTTCGAGGACGACGACATGATTGTCGTCAACAAGCAGCCGGGCCTAGTCGTGCATCCGGCTCCCGGGCACTTCTCCGGGACCCTCGTTAACGCGCTCCTCCACCGCTGCCCCGGCCTGAGCGGAATCGGCGGCGTCGCGCGTCCGGGAATCGTCCACCGCCTTGACCAGGAGACGTCCGGGCTCATCGTCGTCGCGAAGTCCCAGCCGGCGATGGACGGGCTCGTCAGGGCGTTCTCGTCCCACGCAAACGTCGAGAAGACGTATCTTGCCGTCTGCCACGGGCGTCCGCGGCTCGATTCGGGGCGCATCGAGAACCTGATCGGACGGCATCCAGTCGACCGCAAGCGGATGGCGGTCGTCGAAAAGAACGGAAAGAAGGCCGTCACCAACTGGGCTGTCGAGAGGTCCATCGGCGTGCGCGGCGACGGCTGCCGGCTATCCCTCGTGAGGTGCCTTATCGAGACGGGCCGCACCCACCAGATACGCGTCCATATGGCGTCGCTCGGCTGCCCTGTCGTCGGGGACAAGGTCTACGGGAAGCTGGCCCTGGACCGCCGCCTCGATCCCGTCCCGGCGCGCCAGATGCTCCATGCCTGGCGTCTCAGGCTCTGGCATCCCGTCAGGAACGTCCAGATGTCGTTCGAGGCGCCCGTCCCCGACGACATGCGCGCATACATCGCATGAGCCTCCCGTCCGCGCCGTTTTTGGTATAATACGTTCCGATGAGAAGATTCTGCATCTTTGTCGCTTCAGGGTTCGGCATCGGGCTCTTCGCGCCGTTCGCCCCCGGGACTTTCGGTAGCCTGCCCGGCGTGGCGCTCGCGTACGCCGTCGCGGCGCTTCCGCCGTGGCTTCAGTGCGTCGCGGCCCTGGGCTTCGCGTTCGCCGCGGTTCCGTTCTGCGGCGTGGCCGAGCGGGCTCTCGGCATTAAGGACGACGGGCGCATCACGGCCGACGAGTGGATGCTCTTCCCGGTCGCGCTGGTCGGAATCCCGGTCCTGGAGCTTCCGTGGTGGTCCATGGCCGTCTTCTTCTGCGTCGTGCGCGCCGTAGACATCCTGAAGCCGTGGCCCGCGCGCGGTCTCCAGCGGCTTCCGGGCGGACTCGGCGTCGTCGTCGACGACTTCGTCGCGAACATCTACTCCCTCGCGATAAACTGGACAATCTACCTTTACCTCTTTGCCGGACCATGCACCGCGAACTGACTGGCGAAACGCCCGGAGCCCACATAATACGCGTCACCGACCCCTGCAGGCCGCTTGAGTTCGACCTGTCGCGTCCGCTCGAGGTCGAGGTCGGCTGCGGCAAGGGCCAGTTCCTGGCGCGCCGCGCGGCGGAGAATCCCGACTGCGACTTCCTCGGCATAGAGCGCATGCTCGAGCGCGTGAGACTCTTCGACGGAAAGTGCCGCCGCGGAGGCCTCGCGAATGCGAAGGTGCTGAGGCTGGAGGCGCTCTACACGTTCCACTACCTGCTCCCCGCGCACCACGCGCGGAAGGTCTACGTGTTCTTCCCCGACCCGTGGCCGAAGAAGAAGCACCATTCGCACCGCCTCTTCGGGCCGCTGTTCCGCGCGGCGCTGTGGAAGCGCCTCGAGATCGGCGGGCGTCTGGAGTTTGCGACCGACCACAAGGAGTACTTCGACGAGGTCTGCGAGGGGTTCGCGGGCGACGGACGGTTCGAGCGGGTCGAGCCGATGCCGCGTCCGAAGGAGGTCTGGACCGAGTTCGAGACGATGTTCCGCGAGCAGGGGCTCCCGATATACTCCGCCGCCTGGCGGTCGCTCCCAGGCGACGACCGGCCGCTCCCGCCGCTCACGATTCCGCCCGAGGCCGAGCCGAGGGAAGGCATAGCTAGAAGGATTTCATGAACAACGAGATAATCAGTCGAATGGTGCCGGAGGTCGGCGCCAACCCGGCCCAGATCGCGGCGGTCGCGAAGCTCCTGGCCGACGGCAACACGATTCCCTTCATCGCGCGCTACCGCAAGGAGGCGCACGGCAACCTCGACGAGGTCGCAATCGGAAAGATACAGGAGCGCCTCGCCTACTACGACGAGCTGACCGCCCGGCGCGAGACCATCCTGAAGACGATCGACGAGCAGGGCAAGCTCACCGACGAGCTCAGGGCCAAGATCGAGTCGTGCTGGCAGAAGAGCGCGCTCGAGGACCTCTACCAGCCCTACAAGCCAAAGCGCCGCACACGCGCCCAGATCGCGAAGGAAAAGGGCTTCGAGCCGCTCGCCGACGCGATATGGAACGGAGAGGGCTACGACGCGACGGATGAGGAGCTCCAGTATGCACGCGACATCATCGCGGAGCGCATCGCCGACGACGCAGACGTGCGCGGGCTCGTCCGCACCGCCTTCGCGACGAGGTCGAAGGTGAGGAGCGAGGTCGCCTCGCCCGCGCCGAAGGAGCCGACGAAGTTCGAGCAGTACTACGACTTCGAGGAGCCCATAACCCAGATACCGAGCCACCGCTACCTCGCCATCAGGCGCGGGCAGAAGGAGGGCGTCCTCTGGGTCAAGCTCGAGCTCGATCCGGAGCCCGTGCTGGAGCGCATGCTCGAGATCGTCGGGCGCGACTCCGAGCAGGTCCGCCTCGCCGCAGAGGACGCCTACAGGCGTCTCCTGGCGCCTAGCTGCGAGATCGACGTCACGGTCGAGAAGAAGATGGAGGCCGACAGGGCCGCGGTCGAGGTGTTCGCGGAGAACCTGCGCCACCTTCTGCTCGCGGCGCCGCTCGGCGAGAAGGCCGTCCTCGCGATCGACCCCGGCATAAGGACCGGCTGCAAGGTCGCGATGATGGACTCGACCGGCAAGTATCTCGGCAAGACGGTGATCTTTCCGCAGCAGAAGCCCCTGGAGGCGGCGAAGGCCGTCGCGATGATCGTCGCAAAGTACCACGTCGAGGCGATCGCCGTCGGAAACGGAACGGCCGGACGAGAGACCGAGGCGTTCGTGCGCGACACGCTCAAGAAGCTCCGCGAGCAGCATCCGGAGATCCAGACGCCGATCGTCGTGAGCGTCTCGGAGGCCGGCGCCTCGGTGTACTCGGCGAGCGAGATCGCGCGCAGGGAGTTCCCGGACCTCGACCTCACCGTGCGCGGCGCGATCTCGATCGGACGCCGCCTGCAGGATCCGCTCGCGGAGCTGGTGAAGGTCGATCCGAAGGCAATCGGCGTCGGACAGTACCAGCACGACGTCCACCAGCCGCTCCTCGGCGCGAAGCTCGACGAGGTCGTGGTCTCGTGCGTGAACGGCGTCGGCGTCGAGCTCAACACGGCGTCCGCGCCGCTTCTCGAGCGCGTCTCGGGCGTCACGCCGTCCATAGCGAAGAACATCGTCGAGTACCGCAACGAGCACGGGAAGTTCACGAGCCGCGCCGAGCTGATGAAGGTGAAGGGCCTCGGAGACAAGGCGTTCGAGCAGTGCGCGGGCTTCCTCAGGATCCGCGGCGCCGAGAATCCGCTGGACTCGTCGGCCGTCCACCCGGAGCGCTACGGGCTTGTCGCCAGGATGGCGGCGGACCTCGGGATGTCCGTCAAGGACCTCGTCGGCAACCCCCAGGCGGCGAAGAAGATAGACGTCAGGAAGTACGTGACGGCAGAGGTCGGCGAGCCGACGCTCAAGGACATCGTCGCCGAGCTCGTGAAGCCCGGACGCGACCCGCGCGCCGTCTTCGAGCCGCCGAAGTTCCGCGAGGACGTCACGAAGATCGAGGACGTGAGGGAGGGGATGAAGCTCGAGGGCGTCGTCACGAACGTCACGGCTTTCGGCGCGTTCGTCGACATCGGCGTCCACCAGGACGGGCTCGTCCATCTGTCGGAGCTTTCGGACAACTACGTGAGCGACCCGGCGTCGGTCGTGAAGGCCGGCGACCGCATCCAGGTCACGGTGATCGGCGTCGACCGTGCGCGCGGCCGCATATCGCTTTCGGCGAAGTCGAAGCCGTCCATCGGCGGCGTCCGCGGCGGAGCCGCCGCGCCGCGCGACCGGCAGCGTGGCCCGCGCACCACTTTCGGCCCGTCCTCGGGCGGCGGGTTCAGCTGCAACCCCTTCGCCGGGCTGTAGCCGGGAACTGCGGCAAGACAGGAGACGCGCGATGAAAGTATACGTCATAGCCATGGACTGCGAGGCGGAATGCGTCGTCTCGAAGCTTGAGGGCGCGGCCGAGCGCCGCGTCTTCGGGCGCAGGGTAGTGGAGGGATCGCTCCGCGGCGAATCCGCCGCGGTAGTCGTCTCCGGGGTCGGCAAGTCCAACGCCGCCGCGGCGACGCAGCTCGCGATATGCGAGTTCCGCGCGGACGAGATAGTCAATCTCGGCGTCTGCGGGGGGGTGGAGGCCGGGATGAAGGCGGGCGACCTCTACGAGGTGTCGCAGGCCGTGCAGTACGACTTCGACCTCGCGCAGCTGAACGGCACGTCCGTCGGCGTCCTCAACGAGCGCGCGACGCCGTACATTCCGCTCGCCACGGACGGCAGGTTTCCCGCGAAGACCCTTGCGACGGGCGATTCCTTCAACGACGACCCGTCCGAGATCCCGCTCCTCAGGTCGCTGGGCGCGGGGCTGCGCGACATGGAAGGTGCTGCGATTGCGCACGTCTGCGAGACGGCGGGAGTCAGGTGCCGCTCGCTCAAGTGCGTGAGCGACATCATTGGCGCCGGCTGCACGGCCCAGTACGCAAAGAACCTGGCCGGCTGCCTCGCGATCCTGTCGGACGCCGTCTGACGCGCCGTCCCTGGCGTGGCGCGAAGGGAGGGGAGAAGGGTGCGGACGGGATTTCGCGATCGGCTTCTTTTTATTTTCGCAGAAGAGTTTTTCCGTTTTGGGAAATATGATACAATGTGGGCGTCGAATGTGTTAAACTGCGAAAGGAACGTTACATGAACTGCTCAAGAAGGGATTTTCTCAGGGCTTCGTCCGCCGCGGCGGCGCTCTGCGCGATGGGGGGCTGCCGCAGTTTCTGCGGAAAGGGCGGCATTGCCGTCGACGGCGTCAGGATCGGTGTCCAGATGTGGAGCGTCGCGGAGCTCTGGAAGAAGGACCCGGTGGATGCGTTCCGCAGGCTCAAGGCGCTCGGCTACGACGGCGTGCAGTCGATCGGGTTCTACACGATGGACTGGGACGAGCTCGAGAAGATGCTCGACGGAGAGGGGCTCCAGATCGTCGACATGCCGTTCTTCCCGAAGTTCCTGGCGGACGGCGACTCGAAGTTCATCGACTTCTGCAAGCGCTTCGGCGTCGACTTCATCTTCGACCCGTACGAGCAGAGGAAGTCGGCCGAGGAGTGGCGCCGGCTCGCCGGGACGCTCGGCGAGATCGCCGGCAGGTTCGCGGAGCACGGCATCCGCGTCGGCTACCACAACCACCAGCACGAGTTCCGCGAGAAGTACGACGGCAAGAGCCCCTTCGAGATCTTCTACGAGGCGGGCCTTTCGTTCGAGCTTGACGTCGGGCACGTGAAGCTCGCGGACGGCGACCCCGTTGCGTGGCTGGGCAGGCTGAAGGGGCGCGTTCCGTCCATCCACGCCAAGCCGGGCGGCGGGAACTCCGTCGGCGGCGAGGGCGACAAGAACGACTGGCCGGCAATCTTCGCCGCCGCGCGCACGGCCGGCGTCCGCTGGGCGGTCGTCGAGTGCGAGACGCGACGCGACACCTACCAGGACGTGGCGGATTCGATGGCGTTCCTCAAGGCGATGGCATAACACACTAACTAGCAGAGAAAGGAAACGGCAGGCATGAACACAAGGCGCGATTTTCTCGGAATGGGCGCGGCGGCGGCCGGGCTCGGGCTCTTCAACATCGGCTGCACGGGTCCGTCCGTGCGGCGTCCGCTTCCCTCGGAGCGCATCAACGTCGCGGTCATCGGCTGCGGCACGATGGGGCGGAGCAACATGGACAGGATCATGCAGGACAAGCGCGTGCAGGTGACGTGCGTGTGCGATCCTGTCGCGGACGCCTGCTCCTACGGCTATGACAAGGACTGGTCGAAGAAATGGCGCGGCGGGCGCATTCCGTTCATGGAGAGGGTGAACGAGTTCTACAAGGGCAAGGTCTGCCGCGCGACTGCGGACTGGCGCGACGTCGTCGACGACCCGACGGTCGACGCGGTGCTCATCGAGACGACCGACCACTGGCACGCCATCATGGCCATCGCCGCCATGAAGGCCGGCAAGCACGTCTTCTGCCAGAAGCCGCTCACGATGTCCATCGCCGAGGGCCGCCGCATGTGCGAGGTCGCCGAGGAGACGGGCGTCGCGTTCCAGACCGGCTCCCAGCAGCGCAGCTCCAGCGAGTTCCGCGAGGCGGCCGAGCTCGTCGCGAACGGATACCTCGGCGAGTGCAAGACCTGCCGGATCGGTCTTTCCTACGCCCACAACGACTCCGGCAGGAACGGCTTTTCTCGCGACGCGCGTCGCCTGAAGGAGTTCCCCTCCTACTGGAAGCTCACGCCGGAGGAGTGGGACATGTGGCAGGGCCCGGCGCTCCATTGGGAGGACAACGCGGTCATTCCCGGGATCCACGGGCCTATGGTGTGGCGCTGGAGCGACCGCACCGGCAACGGGGCGCTCCCCGACTGGGGCGCGCACCACATCGACATCCTCCAGTGGGCGCTCGGCACCGAGCTGGGCGGGCCGGTCGCGATCGAGAACGTGACGAGCGACATCGCGGAGACGGCGGACGAGGTGTTCAGCTGGCCGTGCAGGTTCTCGTTCGACGTCGTCTACGCGAACGGCTTCCGCGCGACCGTGTGCGACTCCGACACGGCGGGCTTCAACGGGCTCAAGTTCTACGCGCCGAAGGGCGACCTCTTCGTGACGCGCGGCAAGATCGAGAAGCCCGCCCACCTTGCCAGCTGGAAGGAGGCGGACCTCCTCCCGACCGAGAAGCACCTCCACAAGAGCCGCGGCTCGCACGAGAGCGACTTCGTGGACGCGATCTTCGACCCGTCGTGGAAGCCGGCGTGCCCGTGCGAAGTCGGCCACCGCTCGATAACGGTCTCGCACCTCGCGAACTCCTGCATCAAGACTGGGGTGAAGTCCCTTAAGTGGGACGCGGCGAAGGAGACCTCCGACAACGCGGCGGTCAACGCCCGCGCCGACATCAGGCGCTACAACGGCTGGAAGCTCGGCTGAGCCCGCCGTCCCCCGCACCCCCGAGGTGTTGTTCGGCCATAGGCAGGCGCGCCCATTTTTGGTATAATACCCGCCCGCTATGAACAAACTGGCGAAGAAGCTCAACGACACCCTCGGGGATGCGGCCGAATTCCTCTCTCCCGCGGGCAGGCGCATGTATTTCCCGTACGGCGGGATCCTCGGTCAGGGAGCCGAGGCCAAGGCTTGCGAGACCAACGCCACGATAGGCATGGCCTTCGAGGAGGATGGCGCTCCCCTCGTCATGGACTGCTTCGCGAAGAACGTCAACCTCGACAGGAAGGCCTTCCTCTACGCCAGCAGCTTCGGCAATCCCAAGCTCCGCAAGATATGGAGGCGCCTCCAGATCCGCAAGAACCCGTCGCTCAGGGAATGCCGCTTCTCGACGCCGGTCGTCACCAATGCGCTCACCCACGGGCTCAGGATATGCGCCGACCTCTTCGCCGGGCCGCGCGACGAACTGGTCGTGCCGGACCTCTACTGGGACAACTACGAACTGATATTCAAGGAGGCGGCGGGCTGCAGGATACGCCAGTTCAACACCTTCCGCCGCGGCGCGTTCGACGCGTCGGCGATGAAGGAGGCGCTGCTCGCGCCGGGCGACAAGAAGCTCCTGCTGCTCAACTTCCCGAACAACCCGACGGGCTACACGGCGACGCTCGAGGACGCCAGGCGAATCGTGGCCGCGGTGAAGTCCGCGGCGCGGGCCGGCAAGCGCATAGTCGTGATACTCGACGACGCGTACTTCGGGCTTGTGTACGAGAAGGGCGTCCACGGCGAGTCGCTCTTCTCCGAGTTTTCGTCGCTCCACGCGAACGTCCTCGCCGTCAAGCTTGACGGCACGACGAAGGAGGACTACGTCTGGGGCCTCCGCGTCGGGTTCATCACATTTGCTTTCAAGGGGGCGACCGAAGAGCAGCTCAAGGCGCTGGAGGCCAAGGCGGCCGGAAACGTCAGAAGCTGCGTTTCGAACGTGACGTCGATAGGCCAGCATCTCGCGATACAGGCCTTCGCCGACCCCGGCTACCGCGCGCAGAAACGCGAGAAGTTCGCCGTCCTCAAGAAGCGCTACCACCAGATCCGCGTCATCCTTAAGACGCATCCCGAGTACGCGACGCGCTTCGAGGCCATGCCGTTCAACTCCGGCTACTTCATGTGCGTGAAGCCGATCGGCGTCGAAGCCGAGGCTGTCCGCAGGCACCTCATCGCGAAGTACTCGACCGGGACCATCGTCCTGTCGGGGCTCATCCGCCTGGCATTCTCGACGATCCCGACCGTGAAGCTGGCGAAGATATTCCAGAACGTCTCGGACGCGGTCGACGACCTTCGCGCGGACGGACCGCGCTGACCTCCACCGGACACGTGCACCAAGGCGGCCATGAAGATCGAAGCGTACGCAAAGGTGAATCTCTCGCTCGAGGTCTTCTCGAAGCGGTCGGACGGCTACCATGCGATACGTTCGCTCGTGATGCCCGTGTCGCTTTCCGACACGATCGACATCGACGAGGACATCGACCTTGAGAGCGACTCCGGCTATTCCGACGACCTGATGCTGAAGGCCGCCAAGGTCCTGCGCGCGAACGCGGCGGAGGACGGGCGCTCCCACGGCGCGCGCATACACGTCGAGAAGCGCATTCCGTCCGGCGGCGGACTCGGCGGGGGCTCGGCGGACGCGGCGGCGGTCCTGGTGGCGCTCAACGACATGTGGGGGCTGGGGTTCTCCGTCGGCGAGCTTTCCGCGAGAGGCGCCGAGGTCGGCTCCGACGTCCCGGCGCTCGTCCTGGCGCAGGGCGGCGGACCTGTCCTCATGGAGGGCCGCGGCGAGAGGGTGTCGAGCCTGCCGCCGCTCTATTCCGACAGGTATCCGGTGTACCACCTTGTGCTTGCCAACCCCGGCGTCCCGTGCTCTACGGCGGATGTGTACGCGAGAAGCGCCCCGCGCGCGCCGAACGACCCCTCGATAATCTACAACATGCGCCCCGCGCTGGAGTCCGGCGACGCCGAGAAGCTCGCGGCGACGCTCATGAACGACCTCGAGGCCCCGGCGCTCTCGCTCCATCCGCGCATAGCGGAGGCCAGGGAGGCCCTTGCGGACGCAGGCGCGATGGGCGTGACGATGACAGGCAGCGGCTCGACCGTGTTCGGGATCGTGCCGGACGAGGAGACCGGGCGCCGGATGGCGTCCGCCCTCTCCGCGCAGGGCATGTGGTCCAGGGCGGTTCACACTATTGTCCCGTGATGTAATGGCAGCATAGGGGTTTTTGATACCCTTCGAGGTGGTTCGAATCCACCCGGGACAACCATCAGGAGAACGATGAAGGAGATTCTGATAGCGGACGACGAACTCTCCGTCAGGCGAGCGTTCAGGACGATGTTCGAGTCGGAGGGCTACGCCGTACGTCTCGCCAGGAACGGCGACGAGGCGATCTCGATGTTCGCCGACCGCCGTCCCGACCTGGTGTTGCTTGATGTCATGATGCCCGGCAGGAACGGGATGTCCGTGTGCGAGGAGCTGCGGCGCATGGACGCGGCGCCGC
>JAFRJH010000143.1 GCA_017432385.1 Kiritimatiellia bacterium | reverse complement strand
GTACGCGACGCTGCGCTCAGTCCCGGCGGCTACATACTCCTGGACCCAACGGACGAGGCGAGCCGCGACCTCATGCCCGCGTACCTGAGCAACCGGTCCTACCTCGTTGCGCGTCCGGAGGGGGATTCGCTGCGCGTGACTCCGTCTCCGCCCGCATCCGGCAACGCGGTGGTCATCTCCGGCGACGGGACGCTCGAACGCGACGGATCGCTTCTCCTCGAGTCGCACGTCGCCTTCGGCGGAATCAACGACAACGCATACCGCCGCGCTCTCCTCGGCCGCCGCCCAGAGCGCCGCCGCAAGCTCTTCGAGCAGATAATGAAGGGCGTCGCGTCCGGAGCGGAGCTCCTCCGCGCCGACATATTCCCCGAAGACCTGCAGGACACGTCGAGGCCTCTTGAGGTCAGGCTCCTCGTGCGCTTCCCCGAGACACTCCTCAAGGGCGATCGGTCGATGACCATGTCGCCGCCGTTGCTGTCCCGCGCATTCGGCGCTGCGAACTGGCTTCTGGAGGGCAGTACGTCGCTCGAACGGCGGCGCTTTCCGCTCGTCGTGTCGTCCACCGCCATGGTCGAGGAGCGGCTCAGGATAGCGCTCGGCGACGCCGTGGGCGAGGCGCTCTCGCTCCCGGACGACTCGTCGACGGAGGGGGCCTACTCGTTTTCGCGGACTTTCCGCGTGGAGGACGGCTCGCTTTCCGTGAACCGCTCGCTTTCCGTGAACTCGGTGGAGTTCCCTCCGGAAGACTACCAGGACCTGCGCGAGGCGATAAAGCGCGTTGAGGCGGACGAGAGGCGTCCGCCCGTGTTCGCAAGGAACGGGCTCGCGGACGCCAACGTGCGCTATCTCCTCGACCGCGAGGAGTGGTGGCTTTCGGGACCTGACTCCTGGACGGTCACCAACACCGTGTGGAAGCAGGTGCTCACCTACGAGGGCAAAAAGCGCCATTCCGAGTTCAAGCTCGCCTACAACCCGTTGTGGAAGCGCGTCGAGCTCCTGGAGGCGTCGGTGAGCAACGGAGCGGACAGGGTGTCCTTCGCCGGCGCACGGGAGACGAACGAGTTCGAGTGCTCCTGGGCCGCGTCGGCCCCGCGCTACCCCGCGTCGCGTGAGCTTGTCGTGAATCTCCCGTCCGTCGAGATCGGGAGCGTCATCAGGCTGAAGTACGCCGTCACCGTCACCAACGCCCCGTCGGCCTTCCGCCGGACGTGGTACTTCGACACCACGGTTCCGGCGGACGAGAAGGTGGTGGTCTTCAACGGGGCCGAGCGCGCGGCGAAACCGCCGCGCAGGGTCCCCGACGAGCCGATGCAGCCGGACGGCGCCCTCTGGCGCGACGCCGTGACCGTGAACTCCAACAGCTTTGCGCGGGCGGCGGCGGTCCTCCGCCTGGCGGCGGACGCTCCGAAGGCGGCGTTTCCGGATCCGGACGTGAAGAATCCGTCGTTGAAGGATGTCCGCGACTGGATGGCGAAGAACGTTCGCGTCGTCGGCCCCTCGCTCTACGAGCTCCCAGTCGGCGCGCAGCTCACCGCGCCCGCAGTCGTCCTGAAGGAACGCTACGCGAGCCGTCTCGACTATGTGCGCACGATGTGCGCGCTCCTGCGCGGCGCGGGATTCGACGCGGACATAGTGTTCGCGTGGAACGACGCGGACGAGCCGGAGGCGGTCCGCCGCCGCTATATGCACGAGGACCCCGCGCCGGCGCTGTTCTCGACGTCGCTCGTCAGGGTGCGGACTCGCGAGGGCGGGTTCCTCTGGTGGGGCGGCCGCAGACGCGAGGTCTTCGTCGGCACCGAGAACGAGTATTCTCCAATCGGCGCGACGGCGTACGACGGCGCGGACTTCCTGGACCCGGGGACTGGGCGCTTCGCGAAGGTGCGCGCGGCGGAGGAGGGCCTTGCGGACCGCACCGCGGGCGAGATGCGCATTTTTGTGCGCGAGAACGGCGCGGTCGACGTAGATGTCGAGCAGGAGCTCTTCGGGCCGTCTGTCGGCGCGTTCCGCAGGCGCTACGCCGAGATGCTGCCAGAAGACCGCAGCCGTCACCACCAGGCCATTCTCGGCGAGATTGCGCAGGCGGCGAGCGCTACGAGCGACCTTGTGACGGACGTCGAGTCGTATCCGGCTAGGCTCGCGTTCAACGCGTACATCCCGAACTTCGCGACGATCTCGGGCGACACGATGTCCATAACCGTGCCGGAGTTCGGGGAGAGGCTCTTCGGCTTCGCCGGCAATGTGCGAGAGACGCCGATGGCCGTCGCTTCGGCTGAGCGCGAGACCAGCACAGTCTCCGTTGCGTTCCCGCCTGGATACGCCGAGATCGAGCATCTGCCCGAGCCGTATGCCGTCAGGAACCCAATGGACGGAAGCGAGATGTGGTACGAGTTCGCGGTAGAGACGTCTGACGAGGGCGGGCGGATCACGGTCCGCCTCAGGCGCGAGCGCAGCCGCCGCTCCGAATGCCACCTCGAGCCCTGCTACTTCGCGCTTCTAAAGGACTGGGACCGCATCGGGGCGGGCAAGGCCAACAGGACGATTGTCGTCCGAAAAACTCTAAAATACCCCATTGCGCGCAGCGGCGAAAAGTGATATACTATTACCTGTTTTCCTAAGTGGGGCTGTAGCTCAACTGGATAGAGCATCAGACTACGAATCTGAGGGTTATGGGTTCGACTCCCGTCAGCCCCGCCACTTGGAAAAGCCAGATTGCGGGGTGGAGCAGCCTGGTAGCTCGTCAGGCTCATAACCTGAAGGTCGTTGGTTCAAATCCAGCCCCCGCTACCAATTTCGATCTGGCATGCCGTCGGACCGTAGCGCAGCCTGGTAGCGCGTTTGCTTGGGGTGCAAAAGGTCACGAGTTCAAATCTCGTCGGTCCGACCACTTCTTTCCCGATGGTGCATTTATTCGTTTCGGTTCGTTTGCCCCCGGGCGTGAAATGTGGTATAATCGCGAAGACATGGGGACGGTCGAGGGTGCCTGGTGGCGTCCGCTCCGGCTCCCGCGCCTTGTGAACGGAGAGCTTCATGAACAGAATCATATTTGCTTCGCTGCTGATCCTCGGGCTGTTCGCCGCCGCCGGCTGCAGGACGGACGACTCGGGCCTTTGCCACCGCGGCTGCCACAAGGTCGGTGTCCGCCGCGCCGGGCGCAGCGGAAACAGCGTAACGCACCATCATTACGCGAAGCCCGGAACGCCGGCCGGGAAGGATGCAGAGTGACAGGACTTCCCTTCGTGGAAGCGCCGGATCTTGACGTGGCGGTTCCGCAGTCCGGCGGTTGCCGAAAAAGGAGAGGGATCCGATGGAGTCGAAACCAGTGAGAATAGCCTTCCTCG
>JAFRJH010000015.1 GCA_017432385.1 Kiritimatiellia bacterium | reverse complement strand
GGCGGTCGGGGTCGGGAAGGACGCCCAGCGCGACGAGGTCGGCCTCCTTCCACGTGCCGTTCACGGAGACCTCGAGGATGCCGAGGTCCCGCTGGAGCGCGAGCTCCTGGTTCTTGTACTCGATCATGGCCGAGTAGAGGGAGTTCTTTGCCTGGACGAGCGAGTCCTGGGCTTCGAGCATTACCGTCATGTCCGCCCGCCCCGCCTGCAGCAGTATCTCCTGGTTTCGCACGCGGCGCTCGGCGAGGTTCATCGCCATGTACTGTATCTGGAGGTTGTCCTTCGTCTGGCTCATGGAGCGCATGTCGGACCGGATCGTGTTCTTCAGCGAGTCCTCCTCCTGCTGGTAGTTCCTCACGGCGCTTTCAACCGCTATGAGCGCGTTGCGGTATGCGTTTCGCTCGCGGCGGCGCTCTACGGGGAGATCGATGGTGAGAAGCGGGTTCGCAGACCACTCGCGCGGATGCAGGCGGCCGTGGTCAATGCCCGCGCGGCGCATGCCTGGCGTCGCGGAGTCCGCGAAATTCGCGGCCGAAGCCCCGAGCGTGACCTCGGCGCGGAGCGCGTCTTCGGCGACGAGGAGCTTCCTCTGCGCGTCCTCCACCTGGTCGCGGCACGTCACGAAGTCAAGCCGGTTCGAGAACGCGATGTCGATCGCCCGGTCGGTCCGCGTCTTGAGGTCTCCGTCGTCCACGGAATCGGGGTCGTCAAGGACGATCCGCCCCTTCTCGTCGTCCCTGCCCATGTCGTACTCGCCGATCTCCAGCTTCGCGAACCTGCCGACGTAGCGCTCCAGCTCCGCGAGATCCTCCTCGCGCGGCTCTATGCGCGCGTCGGGAGGAAGCCCCAGCGCCATCTTGAAACGGTCTTTCGTCGACTCGTAGCTCTGGCACGAGGCTATCCAGCTCGCCTTCGACGAAAGCTCGCTCTGGTGGGCCTGCTCGAACTGGGACTGGGACATGCGGCTCGCCTCGGACATGCGGTACGATCGGCGGGTGGAGCGGATGACGCGCCTGAACGCCTCGTCCTGGTTCTGCTGGCGGCGCTTTGCAAGGACAAGGGCGAGGTAGGCGGACTCTATCTGGCATATGAACGAGCGCTTGTACTGCTCGAACGAACGCACCTCGTAGATGAACGAGCGCTGCGCCTGCGTCAGCGACTCGGTGTTCACGAGCTCCCCGGAGCCCCTGAGCAGCGGAATGGATATGCTGAGGTCGGCGGAGGACCCCCACGCCGTCCTTGTGTCGCCGGTAAGCATGCCCGCGATGTTCGCCATGATCGAGCCCGTCACGCGCACACCGTTTCTGAACCGGCGGGACACGCCGAGCGCGGCGGATTCGTTGTGGCTCACGGCATGGTTGGCGAAGGAATCGTCCTCCGACCTGTCGTAGGCGATGCCGACGGACGAGTTGAGCCTCCCGGAGAAGATGTTCCTGAACGAATCGTCCTCAAGGTCCATGCCGAGGGCCGAGCGGAACAGCGACTCTTTCCTCGCCTTGTACTCGCGGCTGTTGAAGGCCGCTATGCGGACGGCGTCCACAAGCCCGATTTCGAGCGCGTTCGTGCCGCCCGACCACACGGACAGCGACGGGTCCTCGCCGCCGGGAAGCATTCTGTCCCCGGCACGCCAGTAGAGGTTCGTCGGAATGTCCCTGATCCCGAACGACGCCGGGTCGTTGGCGAGAAGGCGCTGGTCGATCATGAGACGGCGGCGCAGGGTGTCGGCCGGCGTCTCGATCTCGATGGGCTCCGTGTGCCCGAGGGCGGCGGACTGGCCGGCCTCGAGATAGCGCGCCGCCGTCTCGTCCGCCTCTTCCCGGTAGTCCTGCGCGCTCCTGCACCCTGCGACGACAGCAAGGAGGAGGACGCACGGCAGAAAGGCCCTTTTCAGAAATGACATGCCCCTATTATACCAAATCTCCGCATGGCACGCTCATCTGCCAGTCTCTTTTCTCAGCACCAGCAGGGATATCTCGGAGTCGTTGAAGAAGCGTATCGGGAATCCGGCCCACTGTCCGCATCCGGGCGACACGTAGAGCCTCGCCCCGCGGCCAGGCGCGGAGGCGTCCGAGGATATATCGTAGACGCCGCGGACGAAGCCCTCGTTCGCGAGCGCGACAAGCCTGGCGAGAAGCGGCGCGATGCCTCCGTGCGTGTGGCCGGAGAGCTGGAGACCGACATGGACGCCGTTGCCCCGTGCGTCCGCCGGACGGTGCTTGAGCAGGACGCGGAACTCGCCGTTCGTCGCAGCGGCGAAAACCCTGGCGACCCCGGCAGGCCCCGTGTCCGACCCGAACGCGCCGTCGTCGACGCCTCCGAGCGCAAGGTCCGGACGGGGGAACACGCACTTGTCGTGCAGAAAGCGGATCCCCCATTCGTCGTACAGGGCGCGCCATCCGTCCCAGTCGCCGTAGAACTCGTGGTTGCCGGTAACGAACCACACGCCGTCCCGCGCCCTGAGGTCCTTGAGCGGCTCGACATCCCGCAGCCGGAGCGCAGGGGCGCCGTCGACTATGTCGCCGGTGCAGACCACGACGTCTCCGCCCGCGGCATTGGCCCTCTCCACAATCGCCTCGGTCCGCCAGCGGCGCGCCGCCGAACTCACGTGCAGGTCGGCGAGCTGGACGATGCGGTATCCGTCGAGGGAGTCCGGAAGCCCGGGGCAGGCTATTTCGACCTCGCGGACGGGCGGAGGCCGGACCCCGTTCCAGACGCCGACCGCCGCGGCACTCCAGGCGAGGACGGGAAGAAGCCACGCCTTGACGCGGCGCGGGACGAAGAACAGCGCCGCCGCCAGCACGAGCAGGATCATCGCCCCGTCGAAAAGCCAGTCCCATATCCATATCAGAAAATCGGGGAACTCGGGATTGAACACGTTTCCGCCAAGCGTCCGGAAGCAGAGGAACTTCGAGAAGCAGAGCAGAAGCACCATCGACATCACGGCCTGTCCGCGCGTGCGGAGCTGCAGCGCCCGGCAGGCGGGGAACACGAACCCGAGCACCACGAGGACGAAGGCGACGAACGGCAGGTACGTGAACATCTCGAATATCACGTCACTTCCTCCAGCGGTGCGTGGAGACGCCCTTCGCCTGCACGGCGTCGGCCTCGCCCATGATGCCGATTTCGCGGATTCCCGGCGTGTCTATCACCATCGCGCCGGACGGCAGCATCACAAGCTCGCGGCTCGTCGTCGTGTGCCGACCCTTCCCGCTCCACTCCTGAATCTCCTGCGTCGCGGCCCACTCCTCGCCGGCGAGCGTGTTGAGAAGAGTCGACTTGCCGACGCCCGACGAGCCGATGAACGCGACCGTCCGCCCGGGCCTTGCATATTCCAGGACGGCGTCCATGCCCTCGCCGGTCCGCGCGGAGATGTGGAGTATCCTCGCCTTTCCGCCGACAGTCTCCGCCAGGGCGTCGAGATACTCCCCGTCGCCCTCCTCCCGCAGATCCATCTTCGTGACGACGACGACGGCCTCGGCGTCCCCCATGTCCCCGGCCAGGGCGAGATACCGCTCCACGCGCGCGGTCGAGAAGTTCTCGTTCAGCGACATCATCAGGAAAAGCGTGTCGAAGTTGACGGCGAGCGTCTGGGAGGTGCGGCGCGCCGTAGGGTCCTTGCGCTCGAAGTGGGAGAGCCGCGGCAGCACCTCGAGGATCATCGAATCGCCCTGGGCGTTGTAGCGGAACCGGACGAAGTCGCCGGTGATCGGCGTCGGAGGCGCGGCGAGCGCCGCCTCGGACCTCTTCGCGCCCTTCATGGAGTCGGGCGCGACCGTCTTCATGCGGGTGAAGGCGCTCTTCTTCTTGCGGGCGAGCACCTCGCCGGACGGACGCTCGTTGCACACAAGATGGTAGTAGTCGCCGTGCGCGCTCACGACCCTGCCGACACCGGGCTCCACCGGGCCTCTCCAGCCGAACTGCTCGATGCGCGTCATGTCTGGTAGGGGCCGAGAAAAGCCTCCTTGAAGTCGTAGCCGTCCAGAAAGCTCTGCGGATTGTCATCCTCGTCCCTGCGGACTCGGTGGTGATCCTCCAGGTTCGACATCATCTCCCCTATGTCCTCGCAGCGCTCGACCCCCCATTCGGAGAGCACCGTGTAGCTCATAGGACCGTACTGGTCGAGAGTCCGCTCCTTGAACTCGTCCATTATCTCCTCGGCCGACATGTGCTTGCCGCCTTCGCCGAGGTAGCGGATGACGTCCATCAGAAGCGCGTACGCCCCCGGCGCATAGCGGTCGTCCTTCGCGACGATGTCCTCGAACGTATCCGACTCGAAATCGATCTCTTCCATGGCGCTCAGAACCTCGTCTCGCCTACCGCGACGGTCTTCTTCCTGAGGATGTTGCGGGAGGAAGTGCCGACGAGCAGCTCGTAGACCCCCTCGTCCGTCACGAAGCGGTGGTCGAGCTCGTCGAAGCGGGCGAGGTCCCGCAGGGTGATCGGAATGCGCACCGTCTCGCTCTCGCCCGGCGCGAGGAGCTTCGTCTTGGCGAAGCCGCGCAGGTCCTTGACGCAGCGCTCGACCTTCGCCATCGGATACGCGACGTAGACCTGAACCACCTCACGTCCCGCGACCTTGCCGGTGTTCGTCACCTTCGCGGATACGGTCCAGCCGCCGTCCTTCGCCCCCTCGACGCCGACGGACGAGACGTCGAACTTCGTGTAGCTCAGTCCGTGCCCGAACGGGAACATCGGCTCGATGTCCTTGTAGTCGAACCAGCGGTACCCGACGTAGAAGCGCTCGTTGTAGACGACCTCCTTGCCGTTGTACGTGCCCATCTGCGCGACGCCCGTGTCCTCGTAGCGCTTCGGCCACGTCTGGCAGAGCTTGCCCGAGGGGTTCACGTCGCCGAAGACCACGCGCGCAATGGCGTTGCCCTCCTCCATGCCGAGATATGAGCTCATGAGGAGCGTCGGCGCCGAATCGGTCCAGGTGTATCCGACGGGCGTTCCGGCGCGAGAGACGACGACGGTGTTCTTCGCGTCCCAGGAGAGCACCGCGGCGACCGAGTCGTCCTCGCCGGGGTCGGAAAGCATGTTCTTGCGGTCGCGCCCCTCCGACTCCATGTTCCCGTCGTAGCCAAGCTCCGTGCCCGTGAAGACGATTGTCGCGTCGGAGGCGAGGGCGAGCGCCTTGAGCTCGTCGAGACCCGGGCCCTTTCCGCCGCCTGCCTTCGCGGCGTCCTTCTCGACGTGCCCGCCCGCGCGCTCCACGCCGCTCAGGTCGACGGCGAGCGCACTGTTGTCGGTCGCCTGGACCTCGCCCTGGGGGAGCGGCCTGTGGCCTATCTCGACGTCCTTGCCGAGGATGTTCCTGAGGCCCTGGATGAACGAGACCTCGTACGGGACGTTGCCCTCGCCGGAGCAGCCCTTCCCGCACTGCGGGTTGTTCGCGTTCTTGCCGAGGACGAGCACTTTCCGGAGCGACTTCGCGTCGAGCGGCAGGACGCCCTTGTCGTTCTTCGCAAGGACGATCGACTCCTCGCCGATCCTCCGGGCGGCTTCCTGGTGCTCCTTCGTGTTGCGGGAGCCGGCCCTGCGCGGCGCACCGGTGAGGAATCCCGTCTTCGCCATCACGTAGAGGACATGGAGCGTCATCTCGTCGACGGTCGCGACGGACACCTTGCCTGCCTTGACTGCGTCGAGAAGCGGCGTCTTGCCCTCCTTGGGGTTGAAGTGGTGCTTGATCTGGTCGCCGCGGTCCATCTCGATCCCGCCGCCGTTGTTGGCGGAGAATTCGTTGGAGTGCTGCCCGCCCCAGTCGGTCTCGAGAAGGCCCTTGAAGCCCCAGCGGTCGCGGAGGACGCCCGTCTGGAGGTACTTGTTCTCGGAGGCCCATAGCCCGTCGATCTTGTTGTACGACGTCATGACGCACAGTACCCCCGCCTCCTGCACGGCGGCGCGGAACGCGGGAAGGTAGATCTCGTGGAGCGTCCTGAGGTCGCAGTGGGTGTCGACCGTGTTGCGGTTCCACTCCTGGTCGTTGAGGCAGAAGTGCTTGACGGTCGCGGCGACGTCGTAGCTCTGGACGCCCCTTATCATCGGCACACACATCTTCGCGGCAAGGCAGGGATCCTCGCCGAGGTACTCCCAGTTGCGCCCGTTGAGGGGCGTGCGCGCGATGTTGACGCCGGGTCCGAGAAGCTCGTCAACGCCGCGGTCGCGCATCTCCGCGCCGAGGACCTCGCCGTGGAGGCGCGCCATCTCGGGGTCCCAGGTCTGCGCAAGGGCGGAGAGCGACGGCAGCTTCGTGTTCACGCTGCGGGGCTTCGTGTAGTCCCAGGTCCAGCGGTCCATCGTCGGGCGGACCGTGGAGGAGTTGTCGCTCATCGTCCATTCCTTCATGATGCCGACGCGCGGAATCGCGGAGAGCGTCATCGTGCCCGATCCGCCGGAGAGGAGAACCTTCTCCTCGAGCGTCATCTTTGCCAGCGTCTCGCGCGCGGCCTTTTCGGCCTCCTTGTCGCTGAGCATTGCAAGGCAGTTGGTCGCGGCGAGCGCCGCCGCCGCCAGCGCGGCGAATCTGATATTGGCAGTTGTCATGCACAGATTATACCAAATTTCGCGCCTCCCTGCGGCGGCGGCTGCAGGGGTCGCCCGCAGGCAAGCCTCGAGGTTTTTTCGGCAACCCGCCAGCATGACCCTGCAAGGTGAATGTAGCGCGTCGCTTTTGCTGCCGCCCGAAGTCAGCAAGGTTTATGTTGCGTCGCCAGTCATGCTGGGCCGGAAAAACTCTCAGCTTCCTGCGGCTCTCCCCCTGCCTCGTCGCAAGTAGTGGCCAGATCCTCCAGCTTCTCGCGTCCCATCCGTCTCGCCGTCCCGTCCGTCCCGCTTGTCGCAAATGCGCATAGCCGCAGAAGTCGCCTTTTCAGAAAGTGGCGAGGGAGGGCGGCGGATGGGGATTGGAAGGAACAGTCGGATAGTGAGGCGGCTTCGAGGGTGAGGAGGCTCGTTTGAGCGAGAGCGGAGACTCCGGTTCGGCGGAAGCGCGCCGAGGCGCGAGCATGGCTAGGAGGCCGAGCCTGGCCGACGCCGCCAGGCGACGCGGATCGACGCGCTTCCGCCGGGAGGAGGCGACGAACGAGCGGGTTCGAGACGACGAGCCCGAAGACAGGCGGACGCCGTGCCGCCGACTGCGACCAGAGGTGCCATGCGCGGCCTGATTCGTCGCCGCAGCCGGGCGGATCCCGCGAAAACCGGGCGAGTTGCGCAGGACTGCGACCCGAGGCCAATCTAAAGATTGCCGAGAGGTCGCATGGACGCGCAAATCGCCAGTTTCTCGCGGGCGAGCACGGTTGCGACGAAGAAGGCCGCCACGCTGACAGGCACGAGTCCCAGCACGCACACTGTCGTCAAGCCTCAAACATGGAGATCGTCACTTCCGCGAGCCCAGGCGGACACGGTGGGAGCGGGCGGGAAGCGACGTGCCGTCGTGGAGCGCGAACGGCGCGTCGCCGAAGTTGACGGTCACGACCGTGCCGTCCGCGAAACGGCTCTCCTGCACCGTGCGGTCGGCGGAGAGGACGCGGTGGTCCGTCATCTCGCTGTAGCCGGTCGCGCGCGCGACTGGCGAGGTGACGCGGTAGCTCTCAGCGAACCGCTCCTTGTCCTCCGCCCACTGGCGGTTGTTGAAGAGGTACATCCCCATCGTGCCGTAGAGGACGTTGAAGAGGTCGCGCTTCCACCAGATGGACGGCAGCTTGTTGTTGTAGTCGCCCCAGTACCAGTGGGCGCACACGCAGTCGTGGTACACGAGCTCCCACAGCGGCAGGCGGTACTTCTCGCCGACCTGGTACTTCTCCACGCGCTCCGGCACGTTCGTCCAGACCTCGCTCATCCTGCGTCCGGCGTCCGGCACGCGATACGGACCGAGCGAGAGCATGCCCTCGTAGTAGTCGCAGAACGGCACGCTCGCGTCATGCCCCGTCTCGCTGCCGACCACGAGCTTGAACTCGTCGCCGAGGATGCGCAGGAGCTCCATCTTCCAGTGGCGGCTGTCCGAGCGCGTCATCGGATGCGCCGGATTCCAGCACGTCTGCCACGGCGAGGCGACGGTCGTGTCGATGAACCGAGTGTTGTACGGTTTCGTCTTGAGCTCTTCCGCGACGTTCCGCCGCTCGTAGGCGGGTGCTACGCTGTCGCACATCATCGCGCAGTAGGTCCACGTGCCGTCCTTCGCCTGCACGCCCCATGCATGTCGCCAGTCGTTCGAGTCGACGCTGTTCCAGACGATGTCATGCGGCCACGCCTCGGTGTTGTATCCGCTCTTGCGCCCGAGCTTCTTGAGCTGCTCGGGGTGGTAGATGTCCTGGTAGCAGTCGTACCGTCCGACGAGCACCTTCGGCATCGCGGCCATCGCCGCCACCTCCTCGGGCGACCCGCCGCCGCTCCAGAGGAAGCGGTCGATCCCCGCCGCGACGAGGTTGGAGACGACGCCGAGCTTGTCCTTCTCCCAGCACCAGACGTTCGGCGCGCCGAGGAGCCGGTCGACGAGCGGACGGTCCTTCGCCTTCTCGGCGAACGTCTTGAGCTTGCCGATCTCCTTCGCATAGGCGCGGTAGCGCTTGCACATCGCGACGTATCCGCCCTGGTCGAGGAAGACGTAGCGGATGCGCCGCGCGTAGCCGAACTGCCTCTTCTGGCTCTCCCAGCTCGGGCCAAGCGTCCAGAGCTTCGTCTCGGCGTCGCGCCGCGACACCATCGCCACGTCGTCCGGCGTCTCGAGGATCGCCATCCAGCCCGCGCCCGTCGTGTCTTCCTGCACGCCGAAGAAGGCCATGCAGATGCCGTGTCCGCCGTAGGCGACGAGGCGTCCGGAAAGCTCGTCCGGCTCGTCCACCGGATAGCTGATGCCCTCGTTCATCGGCACGATGAGCCGGTCACCCTTCTGTGAAGCGAACGCGGCGGGATAGTCGATCGCCGACTTCATCTCCCCCTCGCCCTCCAGCGTCACGACGACTTCGGGACGGTCCTTCTCGGCGCGATACGTCGCACGCCAGCGCCGAAGCGACTCCGGATGGATGTACGTCATGCTCACGGCGCCGTCGTCGTCGACCATCCGGGAGATTTCCTCCACTTCGGGAGACCGCCGTCCGGCCGGACGCCAGGTCCGTCCGGTCCGCTTGTCCGTCACCTCGAACCCGGCGCCGACCACGTCGCCGCGCAGCATTCCGTTCTCGAACGTGGTGGCGAGAGCCGTCACCGGATGCGAGAGCACGTTCCCCGTGCGCACGGCGCGCACGTTCCTGACGCGCGCTCCCGCCCGGCCTGTTCCAAGCACGCGCGGCTGGACCGTGGCGACGCCGCGCGGCACCATGAACGCCGTCTTGACCGGACCGCCGGGCTTCGCCGCCGCCGTGCCGAACGACCAGGAGACCACCTTCCCGCTTCCATCGCGGAGAACGGCGCCGAACTGGACGGGGTTCGAGTCCGTCACGTCGGCAAGCGCCTCGGTCTCGCAGCTGAGCTCAAACGTGTCGCCGCGCTTCGCCGCGATGCAGGGGAAGCCGTTCACGCACCAGTCCGCCGCGCCCGTGTGCCGCACCTCGAACGCGCCGTCCGGCAGTTGCGCCACCTTCACGGCGCCCTTCTCGCGCGCCCACGCGTGCGGGCTTTCCATCGTCCAGGTTTCCGCCGCCGCCGCGAATCCCGCGACCAGCGCCGCCATCGCAGCTGCAATCGTCTTCATGCCGCATATTTTACCAAATCCGCGGCCACGTATCAGTCAAAACGAGAATTGAATCAGGCGAGGGCGGAGACGAGGAACGGGATCGCCAGCTCAAAGCTGACGCCGTACCAGTGCCCCTCGTCCGTCGCCTTGATTGCCTCGCAGACGACGTCGGCGGCGAGCGCCGCCGACGCAAGCGCGGCGAATCTGATATTGGCAGTTTTCATGCACAGATTATACCAAATTCCACGCCGCCATGCGCACCCACCTGCCGCGCAAAAGGAAATCGGGTGCAATCTCGCGGGACGAATCGGAGCCGGAATTCCGCATTCAGAACTCGCTCGAGTCGCACACCAGCGAATCCATGATGTAGTCCTTGCGTTCGGGCATGTTCGCGCCCATGTAGAACTTGATCGTCTTCTCGACGTCTGTGTCGTCCGAGCAGGTCACGGGCGTGAGGCGCATGTCCTCGCCGATGAAGCCCTTGAAGTCCTCCTTGTCGATCTCGCCGAGTCCCTTGAAGCGCGTGATCTCGCATCCGCGACCGCACTTCCTTATCGCCGCCTCGCGCTCCTCGTCGGTGTAGCAGAAGTAGTGCTCCTTCTTGTTCCGCACGCGGAAGAGCGGCGTCTCGAGGATGTAGACGCGCCCGTCCTGGATGAGCTGGCGGTAGAACCTCATGAAGAAGGTGGTGAGGAGCATGCGGATGTGCAGGCCGTCCACGTCGGCGTCCGTCGCGAAGATGATCTTGCCGTACCGAAGGTGGTCGAGCGTCTCCTCTATGTCGAGCGTCTTGATGAGATTGAAGAACTCCTCGTTCTTGTACAGGACGTCCTTCGCGAGGCCGCATGTGTTGAGGCACTTTCCGCGCAGGAAGAAGACCGCCTGGTTCATCGCGTCCCTTGCGCCCCCGAGCGTTCCGCCGGCGGACTGCCCCTCGGTGAGGAAGATCATCGTGTCGTCCCCCTCGGGCTTGCCGGTCTTCTTGTTTATCCTGTCGAGCTTCAGGTGGTTCTTGCAGTCCTTGAGCTGGGGCACGCGGACCGACACCGCCTGGGACCTCTCCCGGGCCTGCTTCTTGATGGTGTTGAGCTGGGAACGTATCTTCCCGGTCTCCTCGATCTTGGCGATGAGCTTCCCGGTCTCGGCCGGCGAGCGGTGGAGCTCCGCCTCTATCGCCTTCTTCATCTCGGCGACGAGCTCGGAGCGGATGTCGTTCATCACGAACTTGATCTTCGTCTGCCCTTCGAAGACGGGGTTCATGATCCTCACCGACACGGCGCCCAGCAGCCCGTCGCGGATGTCGTCGCCGTCGAACTTCTTCTTCGGGTCGAAGTCGTTGAGCGCCTTGGTGAGGGCCTCCTTGAAGGCCGTGAGGTGCGTGCCGCCGTCGGTCGTGTACTGTCCGTTGACGAACGTGTGGTACTCCTCGCCGAAGCGGTTGGTATGGGTGAAGATTATCTCGAGGGACTTCGTCTTCACGTGGAAAGGCTGGTAGAGCTTCTCGAACTGCGCCTCGTCCGCGATGAGGTCCGCGAGCCCGCGGTCCGAGCAGATCTCCTGCCCGTTGAGCACGATCGTGAGCCCGGCGTTCACGTAGCAGTACATCTTCATGCGGCGGAGAACGTGCTCCTCGCGGACCTTGAAGCGCTTCAGGACCTTGATGTCCGGCTTGTAGCGTATGAACGTTCCGGAATGCTGGCCGTCCTTGTCCTTTCCCCGCCTCTTCGACTTGATGCGGCCCTCCTCGAAGTACGCCTCCGAGAACTCTCCGTCGCGGTAGCTTCTCACCTCGAAGAATTCGGACAGGGCGTTGACGGCCTTCGTCCCGACTCCGTTCATGCCGGCGGAGAACTGGTAGTTCTCGTTGTCGTACTTGCCGCCGGTGTTCATCTGCGAGACGCAGTCCACGACCTTGCCGAGAGGTATGCCGCGCCCGTAGTCCCTGACCGACACCTCGCCTGTGTCGTAGTTGACGTTCACGTCGATACGCTTGCCGAAGCCCTGCCCGAACTCGTCGATCGAGTTGTCGATGACCTCCTTCATCAGGATGTAGATGCAGTCGTGGTACATCGCGCCCGTGCCGGGCTCGCCGACGTACATGCCCGGCCTGAGACGGATGTGCGTGACGGGGTCGAGGGTCTTTATGCTTTTGTCGCCGTAGTCTGTTGCCATAGGAAGAGATGTTTCATGCAAGCGCCGAGGACTTCTGGGCGCCCGACTCCTTGAGAAGCACGGCGGCGTGGACGACTATGCCCTTTCCGGCGCCGACGTCGTCCATCTTCTCGTTCGACTTGCCCTTCACGGATATACGCCCGAGGCCGACGCCCATGACGTCCGAAAGCCGCGAGCGGATGAGGTCGGCGAAGGGACGCAGCCGCGGGCGCTCGCAGACCACCGTGACGTCGAGGTTCTCGACCGCATAGCCAGCGCCGCGGATGTCGTACATGGCCGACTTGAGCATCAGCGCCGAATCGGCGTCCTTCCACTTCCCGTCCGTGTCGGGGAAGTGCGAGCCGATGTCGCCCATCGCCGCCGCGCCGTAGAGCGCGTCGATCACGGCGTGGATGAGGACGTCTCCGTCTGAATGCGCCTTGAGCCCGTCGCAGTCGGGGATGAGCACGCCGCCGAGAACAAGCGGCCTGCCGCTCTCGAAGACGTGCGAGTCGTATCCAAAGCCGATGCGCATCGCGTCAGACGAGGCCGAGGGCGGACATCGTGTCCCTGAGCCTCGCAAGCTTCGCGTCGTCGGTCTCGCAGAGGGGAAGCCGGAACACGCGCTCGATCCTGCCCATGAGCCAGAGAGCCTCCTTGACCATCACCGGATTGACGTCGATGAAGAGGTCGCGGAAGAGGCGGTAGTATCTCGCATGGAGCTCGCGCGCCTTCGCGAAATCGCCGGCCAGCGCGAAGCGCATCATGTCGCCCATCTCCTTCGGGATGACGTTGGACGCCACGGAAATGACGCCCTCCGCGCCGACGGAGACCATCGGAAGCGCAAGGGAGTCGTCGCCGGAGAGCACGGTGAACCCGGGCGCGATGTCCTTGATCGCGGAGACGCGGTCCACGGAGCCGGCCGCCTCCTTGACGGCGACTATGTTCGGGTGCTGCGCGAGGCGGGCCACGACGTCGAGGGGTATCTCGCGCCCGGCGCGCCCAGGCACGTTGTAGAGGACGACCGGAAGGCCGAGGTCGGCGACCGTCATGAAGTGGCGGTAGAGGCCCTCGGCGTTCGGCTTGTTGTAGTAGGGCGTCACCTGGAGGCACGCGTCGGCGCCGCCCATGGCAATCGCAGCCTTCGTGAGCGAGACGGCCTCGACGGTCGAGTTCGCGCCGGTTCCGGCGACGATCGCGCACTTCCCCTGCGCGAACTCGATTGTCTTTTCGATGACCCTGTGGTGCTCCTCGTGCGAGAGGGTCGGCGACTCGCCGCTCGTCCCGACGGAGCAGATTCCCTCGACGCCCGCGGCCGTCTGCGCCTCGACAAGCGAGCGCAGGCGGCCGTAGTCCACGGACCCGTCCGCACCGAACGGGGTCACAAGGGCCGTGATCGTTCCGTGAAGCTTCATGCCCCTCAGCCGTTCCTCTTCTCGAAGTCCTTCATGAAGGCGACGAGCGCGTCGACGCCCTCCATCGGGAACGCGTTGTAGATCGAGGCGCGGAGACCGCCGACGGAGCGGTGGCCCTTGAGGGAGCTCATGCCGAGCTTCTTGGCCTCGTCGAGGAAGAGCTTCTCGAGCGCCTCGTCGCCGCCCTTGATGCGCCACGTGACGTTCATGTTGGAGCGGAACTCCCTGAGCGCCGTGCCGGTCCAGAACTCGGAGCCGTCGATGACGTCGTAGATCTTCTTCGCCTTCTCGGCGTTGAGCTTGAAGAGGTTCTCCTTGCCCATCTTCTTCACCCACTTCATCGTCTCGCCGAAGATGTAGATGCCCCAGGTCGGCGGGGTGTTGAAGAGCGAGTTCTCGTCGACGTAGGTGCGGTACTGGAGCATCGTCGGGATCTTGTCGTCGCCCTTCGCGGCGAGCTCCTTCTTTATCGCGACGACCGCCATGCCGGAGGGGCCGAGGTTCTTCTGCGCGCCGGCGTAGAACATGTCGAACTTGCTGTAGTCGCGCTCGCAGCTGAGGATGTCGGAGGACATGTCGCAGAAGAGCGGCGAACCGGTCGTCGGGAACTCCTTGAGCTCGGCGCCCGCGATCGTCTCGTTG
>JAFRJH010000014.1 GCA_017432385.1 Kiritimatiellia bacterium | reverse complement strand
TACGCGCCGCAATGCTTCGTCGGTGAATACACCTCCTCGCCTCGCGACGTGTCTCACCGCGCATCCGACGAACCGCGTCGCCGCATGTCGCCCAGTTCGGCACTCGCCCCCTCGTCCCTTGCCTCACCTTCCCATAGGCGCGTTTTTCTTCGTAGCATCTGCGGCGGCGCGGCAAATCCGTCGCGCCGCCTTGGTAGGGGCGCATCTCCGAGGCGCCCGCTTTCCCGCGTATCCCCCGGAGCGAAGCGGAGTCGCCGAAGGCGAGCTCAATGCTGGGTGCAATTCCGTCGCGATTTCGTCCGCGCCGTAATCTCATTTTCGCGGCGCTTGATTTGCGCGCGCCGTTTTCGCGAATGTAGCGTCGAAATGTCGCGAGCTGCCCGTCGCGCTTGACTATCCAGTCATGCCAGTCTTTGTCGAAGATGTCGCGGGGCGTCGCCTTGCGCGGCGGCGGCGTGAAATGGTATAATACGCGCAAATTTTCAACAACAAGACAAAGATATGCCAGAGACGAACGAGTACCGCGAGCAGCGGTTGGCGAGCATGAAGGAGCTCGCGGCGATGGGGTTCGAGCCCTACGGGCGCAAGTACGACCACGAGGACCTGAGGGACGTCCGCGCGAACTTCGAGGAGGGCAGGTCCGTCCGAGTGGCGGGGCGCCTTCTCATGATCCGGCGCATGGGCAAGATGAACTTCTGCACCATGAACGACGGGACGGACCGCTTCCAGCTCATCTTCAAGCGCGACGAGCTCTCCGAGGCGATGTTCAAGGCGTTCAAGCTCCTCAACCTCGGCGACATCATCGGCGCGGAGGGGGTTCTCTTCACGACCCAGAAGGGCGAGAAGTCCGTCGTCGTCAAGGAGTGGACGATGCTCGCGAAGGCGCTCGAGCAGCCGCCGGAGAAGTTCCACGGCCTAGCCGACCAGGAGGAGTGCTACCGCCGCCGCTACGTCGACCTCATGACGAACGACGAGTCGCGCCAGCGCTTCTTCACGCGCTCGCGGCTCATCATGGAGATCAGGAAGTACCTCTGGGACAAGGGCTTCGTCGAGGTCGAGACCCCGATTCTCCAGGACCAGGCGGGCGGCGCCGCGGCAAAGCCGTTCTTCTCCCACTTCAACGCGCTCGACAAGGACTGCGTGATGCGCATCGCGCCGGAGCTCTACCTCAAGCGCCTCCTCGTCGGCGGCATGAACAAGGTCTTCGAGCTCGGCAAGGACTTCCGCAACGAGGGCATCGACCGCACTCACAACCCCGAGTTCACGGTGTGCGAGATCTACGAGGCGTACGGCGACCGCACGTCGATGGAGGCGATCATGGAAGGGCTTCTTCCGCACCTCTGCGACAAGGTCATCGGGACGCGCAGGGTCGAGTACGGAGAGAAGAAGGAGATCATCGACTTCAACCCGCCATACCGCCGCGTCGCCTACAAGGACCTCGTCAAGGAGCTTATGGGCGACGACTGGTTCGAGCTTGGTTTCCAGACGCAGCTCGAGAAGGCCAAGGCGAAGGGCCGCGAGACGGACACAAACCTCGAGCTCGACGGAATCACGCGCGAGCTCGAGCTCACGCACGAGGTCTACGACAAGCTCATAGAGAAGAAGCTCATGCAGCCGACCTTCGTGACCAGGATCCCGCACGAGTTCGTTCCGCTCGCCAAGGCGTGCAAGGACGACCCCTCGCTCGTGGACGTCTTCGAGTTCGTCGTCGCCGGCCGCGAGCTCTGCCCTGGGTACACCGAGCAGAACGACCCCCTTGAGCAGCGCAAGGCGCTCGAGAACCAGGCGGGCGAGGACACGGAGAAGATCGACGAGGACTTCATCTCGGCGCTCGAGTGCGGCATGCCCCCGACGGGCGGGCTCGGCTTCGGCGTCGACCGCCTCGTCATGTTCCTCACGGGCTGCGACTCGATCCGCGACGTCGTCCTGTTCCCCCAGATGAAGACGGCGTAGCGGATGAACAAGTTCTATTCCGCTCTCGCCGGGGTCCTCGAGGTCGACGAGGTCGGGCCGGACACCGTGATACGCGAGGTCCCGGACTGGTGCTCGCTCAAGGCCTTCGGCGTCCTGGTCATGATGGAAAACGACTGGGGCGCGCCCGTCTCCATCGACAGGTTTGCTGGCTTCGTCACCGCCAGGGACCTTTACCGTGAGGCGTTTCTGGCCTTCATGGCCGGGGTGCTAGGCGTCGGCCGCGAGAATCTCGACGGGTCCGCGAGGTACGGCGAGACCCCGGGATGGGACAGCGTGAACCATCTGCGGCTCGTGATGGAGGCCGAGGCTAGGTTCGGGGTGAGATTCGAGCTCGAGCGCATCCCCAGCATGACGTCCGTCGACGATTTTTTGATATGCCGGAGGTGCCCGGCGTCCGCGGAATTTGCTAGAATATGCGCATGAGAACAGTCCTTTCCAGAACGCTCATCGCCTTCGCCGCGGCCCTCGCCGTGTCATCCGCGGCGTTCGGCGACGTGCAGATAGTCAACGGGCAGAAGTGGGAGTGCGCCGACGGGCAGTGCAGGCTCATCGGACCGGCGGACGAGGCGTAGAGCGCCGCCGCGGAGTCCGCCGCGCCCGCCGCCGGACTCGTCAGTGCAAAGTCCGCCGTCTGGCCGCCCATCACCGAACGCTGCACCGGCGTCACCTTCACCGTCAGCTCCGTCGCCGCCGCTACGTGCACGTTCACCGAACGCCCCTCGCTCGAGCCGTTCGCTCCATAGGCCGTCAATTCAAACTTATAGTCGCCCGGCTGATCCGGTTAGTACACAAACGAGGTCTCCGCCGCCCCCAGCGTGCCGGAGGACATCGTCTCTCCCCCGCGCGTCAGGGCATATGTATACGCGCTCACATCCGACGCCACAAACGTGAACGTCACCGCCTCGCCCGGCGTCGCCGTGCCCGGGTTCGCCAGCAACGATTCCAGGCGCACGTCCGCGACCGCCGCCGGCTCCGGCTCGGTCTGCGCCGCCGGCTGCTCGGTCTGGGGCTGCTCGGGCTGCTCGG
>JAFRJH010000142.1 GCA_017432385.1 Kiritimatiellia bacterium | reverse complement strand
CTGGCCGCAGCGGTTGACTATGCCCAGAACGTAAGCATGATGCACAAAAGTCTCGATGAGGCAATTTGTGCCGCCGATCCAACCTATCAGCATAGTAAGCGGCGCCTGGCAGTCATGCGCGCTGCTCAAAATAGATGCTGGAATCCAATGCTGACAAACTACGTCGCCAACGCCATCAACGAGCTTGTCGCCTATCCAGAGGCGGCGTTGCCGGACTAGGAGAGGCATGGCGATTCCAAATCCTGTCCAGACAACATCCGTCCAGCAAACCTTCGCCCAGCGCAAGGCGGTGAACTGGAACACGCGCGGCGCGGGAACACTATGAGACCCCATGGTCACGTCTCGCGCCGAGCTGCCGAACCCATAGGTAGGTGTATTGACCCTGTAGGGCATGTTATGATATAATTTATGCCATAAAGAGCCTTATAGGGAATGTTATGATATATAGAACCAGAGATGAGATGCTGAAGGTTCTTGGCGAGAATCTCAAGGCGTCAAGGCTTGCCGACAATCTGTCGCAGCAGGTGGCGGCGGATCGGAGCGGTATTTCGCTCAAGGCGATTCGCAACCTTGAGGCGGGCGAGAATGCGTCTACGCTCTCGCTTCTTTCCTATTGTCGCACTTTGCGCAAGACCGATTGGCTCATGACGCTTGCGCCGCCGGAGATCAACGACGCGATGTTCGAACGTCATTTCGCACAGAAAGGAAGGCGTCAGCGCGCCGCGCGGACGCGCAAGGAGGCGACACATGGCTGAATTCAGGCATGTCGGCCGCATCATGGTTTCGCTTTGGGGTCGGCGCGTAGGCATGATCGTTCCGAGCGGCTCTCGCGAGGAATCGTATGCGTTCCAATATGACCGCAAGTTCCTGAAGTCGGGAATCGAGATTTCTCCGCTTATGATGCCTCTTCGCAGGGAGCCCTATGCGTTTCCCGATCTGCCGCGGAGCGAGTATGCGGGGCTTCCGCCTGTATTTGCGGACTCGCTTCCTGATGCGTTCGGACGCGGACTCATCGACCGCTGGCTGGAAGAGAGGGGTCATGTCCGCTCCGAAATCACGGCGCTCGACAGGCTTGCCTACATCGGACGCCGATCGACGGGTGCGCTGACATACGAGCCGGACCACGGACCTGGCGGCCGCCCCGCGGCCTTCGAGATGCGCAAGCTCGTCGACGCTGCGCGCAGGGCTGCCAACGGCGAGCTGGCCGATCTGGACGGAGATGAGGCGCTCCGTGCGATAATTCGCATTGGGTCGTCCGTCGGCGGTGCGCAGGCTAAGGCCCTTGTCGGATGGAACCGCGAGACGGGGCAGTTCCTCTTCGGCGACCGGGATCTCCCTGAAGGATTCGAGCACTGGATAATCAAGTTCACGCCGAGGGAGTATCCGTGGCGGGGGCGAACGGAATACGAAATCTACAGGAAGGCGCGCGCGGCCGGGATTGACATGTGCGAATCCGTCCTGTACGAACTGGATGGACTCGGTCATTTCATGACTAAGCGCTTCGACCGGGAGGGTGTGCGGCACCATCATGTGCAGACGCTTTCGGCCATGGCGCATTTTCCGATGTCCGTGCCGACGGAGTTCAGGACATACGAGCAGTACCTCGCGACGGTTGACGCGCTTCACCTTGGCTACGAGGCAATGGAAGAGGCGTTCCGGCGAATCGCATTCAACATCGCCGTTGACGAATGCGACGACCACACGAAGAACTTTTCGTTCATGCTGAAGGAAGACGGCGAATGGCAGCTTGCGCCGGCATACGATCTGACGGGATCAAGCTTCCCGTCTGACGACCCCTGGTCCGCGCATGGCGGACGACATCAACTGTCCGTCAACGGCAAACAGTCGAAGATTACGGACGACGACCTTCTGACCGTCGCGGACCGATTCGCGATCGGCACGGCCCCGCGCGTGCTGCGCGAGGTGAAGGCGGCGATCGCGTAGGCCGCGCGCTTGCGGGGCCGAAGGCCCAGAGACTATGCCATCTCAGATTCCCGTGACCTTCGTGTTTCGGAACATGTAGGGGTTGGGGCTGAGCGACAGTTGCCGGCCGCTGGTGACCTTGACGTTCCGGAGGACGGCTTCCTTCGTCGGCTGGTAGGGGAACTTCTCGACATACGAGCCGTCCTTCATGTCCTTGTTGAAGTCGCCGAAGAGGAAGGGCCCCGCGTAGTCCCTGGTCTTGCAGTCCGAGTCGTCGATCTCGAATCCGTCGACGACGACCTTCGCGGGCATCGAGCACTCGTATCCGAAGTCGTGCGTCCCCTTGTTCGACCCCGAGAACACCTGCACCGACTTGCAGACCCACGGGAGGACAAGCCGGCAGTTCTTCGCCGTGACGTCGCCCTGCCACGTGCTGCCGTAGTCCGACCGCAGGTTGAAGAAGCTGTTGGCGAAGACGGTCGTGTTCTCCACCAGGAAGGAGCCGAATCCGATCAGGTTGATGCCCATGTAGCCGAGCTTCGAGTTGCGGATCGTCGCGTTGGCGACGCCCATGTGCGCGTCGAACCGCGAGAACTCGCATCCGTCGAAGAGCAGGTTCTTGCAGAAGTTAGACCCGAAGAGCCCCCAGTACCTGTAGTCCCTGATGTCGGTCAGCTGGCGCGAGTCGAGGAAGGAGACGTACGCCGCGTGGTTGACCGAGATGTCGTACGAGCCCATCGACACCTTCGTCCCGGCGGAGCCGATGGTGCTGTACGTCTTGTGCGCGGTGAACGTGCAGTTCGTCACGGTCACGAACGCGCAGCGGGAGATGCTGATGAATCCGCCGTACGGGGCGCCGTGGTCCAGTTCGCCCGTCACTTCGTGGCGCACTCCCTCGATCCGGACGTTCGACCGGCTGACGGAGAATCCGCGGTGGTGGTAGAGGTACCGCGACTCGGCCTGGTTCGCGACCGTCACGAACGTTCCGCCCCTGATGACGAGTGTCCGCTCGTCGATCGGACGCGCGAAGATTCCGGTGATCTTGCCGTAGTCCCACAGCAGCGGCGTGCCGCCGTCGATCGTGCCGTCGGCGTCCGCCACCAGCACCTCCTGCTGCGCCGTGCCGCTGTTCTGGTTCGGTCCGTATCGGATGTAGCGCTTCACGCCGTCGTACCAGAGGTGGACGAAGCACCTGCCCGGAAGGGCGGCGCCGAGGGTCTGCTGTCCGCGCTTCAGCGACTTCACGCCTTCGACGCGCACTTCGTCCTTCCCCGGCGCGACGGAGAAGAGGGGCGAGTGGAGCTTCTTCACCTCGGTGTCGTCGATCACGAACTTCGCGGTGCCGAAGTCGACGTCGGTCTTCACGACGGCCGTGCCCTCGTCGGACTTCACGTAGTACGTCGCCCCGTCCTTCGCGCGGACGGGCAGGCCTTTCTCGTTCGCCGCCTTGTGCGCCGCGATGATTGCCGCGCGGTCGTCGGACCTGCCGTCGCCTTTCGCCCCGAACGCCTCGTAAGTGACCGGTTTGGCGATCGCAGAAGTGACGGCGAAAAGCGCGCAGGCGATTGCCGCGGTCGGTTTGGTGTGCCCCTGGTGCATTCGATTCCCCCTTTGTGCCCCAAGTCTACCATAATCCCCCCGCTCCGTGTACTCGCCGGCGGCACGGCGGGCACTTGAAGTCCGGGGAGAATGCTGATATACTTGTGGCATGAAGAAAATCGTATTTGCGCTGGCGGGAATTGCGTCCCTGGTTTCATTTGGCGAGCCCGGCATGGCGAGGCTCTACCGCACGACGTCCACAAGCGCATTTCGCGAACGCGTCGCCACGTTTCCCTCGAAGATGACGGGGCCTGGCGCCAACGTGATCGACCTCGACGCCGCGAAGCCCTCGCACGACTTCCTCGGGCTGGGCGTGTCGTTCGCCGAGTCTTCTGCCTATCTGTGGTCGAAGTTTGCAGCCGATCGTTTCCCGGCGAGTCACGCTGCGGTGCAACGCGAAATCATGGAGCTCCTGTGGACGGAGAAGGGCGCGGGTTTGTCGATCGGCCGCATCCACATCGGCGCGAGCGACTACTCGATGCACCTCTACACATACGACGACACTCCGGGCGACACGGAGCTCAAGCACTTCTCCATCGACGACGACCGCCGGTTCGTCCTGCCCGCGATCCGCGCCGCTCAGGCCGTGAACAAGGACATCTACTTCTTCGCCTCGCCGTGGAGCCCGCCTGCGTGGATGAAGTCGGGAGGGACGCTGTGCGGAGGGCGGCTCAATCCCTCTTCGTATCCCGTGTACGCCCAGTATCTCCTGCGGTTCCTGAAGAGCTACGCGGATGAAGGCGTGCCGGTGTCGGCGCTTACTGTCCAGAACGAGCCGGAGACCGAGCAGGCGAAGAACAGCCCCACGTGCCTCTGGAGCGCCGATGAGTCCGCCGAGTTCACGACGGGCTTCCTCGCCCCGGCCATCAAGGCAAGCGGGCTCAACACGCAGATCTGGGCGTACGACCACAACTTCAGCGACAAGGGCGTCGAATACGTTATGAAACAGCTAGCGGATCCCGCGTTCCGCGATTCCGTTTCGGCCCTGGCGTGGCATCCGTACGTCGGATCGCCCACCAATCTCGCGCCAGTGAGGGCGGCATATCCCGCGATGCCGATGTACGTGACCGAGATGGGTCCTCATGTCGATAGGACCAAGCGCGACATGCTCTGGTGGTCGGACCTCGTGCTAGGTGCGTTCAACGAAGGATGCGGTGCGTTCGTGAGCTGGTGCTTCCTTCTCGACGAGGACGGCCAGCCGAACATCACGCCCGGGTTCGGATGCGGCGGACTGCTCGAGATCGACTCGCGCACGGGGGAGCTGTACGAATCGTCGCAGTTCCGGCTTTTCCGGCACATCGGCCCGTTCGTTAAGCGCGGCGCGAAGGTGCTCAAGGCCCCGATTGTCCCTGGCGAGGCGAGCAAGGGGGTCGAGGACGTGAAGCACGTCGTGTTCCGGAATCCCGACGGGTCGCATGTCGCGGTGCTGGCCTGCCGCGCCGGCAAGTTCGACCGGCGCCAGGTCCAGTTCAAGCTTGGAGACTACTACTACAGCGTCCAGGTCCTCGGCGAGTCCGTCACGACCGTCCTCATCCCGCCATCCCGCTGAAGGCGATCGTGTTTTTCGCCGTCGTGTATCTGCACACGTTCTACCGCTGAGCCGACGGCGAGCTTGTCCATGCTACAAGGCTACTTCCGCGGAGGCGTGCGCGGCAAATCTCAAGCAGCTGTCCGCCGCGACGAGTTCGTTCCGCGCTTGCCGCGCTCGCCCGACCCGACGCCTTCATGTCAGAAGGCCGTCCGCAAGGGGGAGGAGCAGGGGTGCGGATTTGCCGCGAAAGGTCTACAATCTGGTAGTGGCGCACGCGGAAATTTGGTATTATACCCAGTATAGGACAATGATCGTCATGCCTGCGCCATGTGGTCCTGCGTGAGTGCGGCGCACGCGGTTGCAGCCAAAAAAATACAAGGAGCCCGGCTATGCCATTATCATTAGACACCATAACCCAATTCAGGGGCGGCGACGTTCTTCTGCTCAACCGGCAAGGCGGCCTGGACTCCGCAGGCTCCGGCCAGAAGCTGCGCAGTTTCTTCAACATCGGCGACGCGCGACAGAGAAACGCCGAGACCCTCACGGCCATCCACCACGCGATCATGAACGATCCGCGCTACTTCGCGAAGCCCGTGCAGGACTTGGCCGCGAATCTTCTCGCGGAGGTGCATACAGAACGCGCTATCTCCGCCACCAGGATCAAGGACATAATCAGCAAGCTCAACGAAGCCGCTACGCCCGAGGCGAAGCGGCTAGCCGCGATGGACATCGCCGCCGGCAGGCTTGCCTCCCGCGGTCTCCCCGCTTTCGTGCCGCAG
>JAFRJH010000141.1 GCA_017432385.1 Kiritimatiellia bacterium | reverse complement strand
GTCGAGGAGCTCGACGGAGTCCTCGGCGGAAAAGCACATCGCGCGGACATGGCCTTCGCTCCAGCGCCTGAGGCCGTCCTGCCCGCCGCCGATTATGAAGTAGAACGCGCCGATGCAGACGAGCAGCGAAGCGGCGATCTTCCAGCCGCCGTGCTGCCAGAACGGACGCGCCGCCTCGCGGCGCCGGGACACGAACGGGACAAAGCCGCCGCCGGTCACCAGGAACTCGCGCTCGTAGCGCGCCAGGACGTCGTCCCCTGCGGCCACGCGGCCGGGATGCGCCGCGGGAAGCGCGGCAAGGACCTTCGCGACCTCGTCTCCGGCGACTTGGTCGACAAGCCAGCTCCTGTCGGTGAAGCGGCGGGACGCCACTGTCGCGTTCCACAGCTGGAGAACGCGCTCCCCAAGCAGCATTTCACGGGACGACGCAGGAGCGGTGAACGGAGAGACGGGGACGATGCGACGGCCGGAGAGCCCGCGGTCCTCGACGACAAGCGCGACAAACGGGCGGTTTGAATCGGCAAATACGCGGATATCGCCCGGCTTGACCGGGGAATCGAACTCCGCCTCGCCCGCCGGCGGCTCGCCCGCGAAGGGCGCGCGGAAGGCCGAGCGCCTATAAAGTCTCCATTCCCTGAGGAAGATGTCGTTCACAGCGGAGCCTCCAGTCTGCGGCGGACCGACGGGGAGAGGCCCGCTTCGCAGCATTCAAGCAGCACGCGGCCGAAGAGCGGATCGTCCGACCCCTCGACGTTGCGAAGCTCTCTCTCCAGCATCTCCATTGCCTTCTCCCTTACGGCGTACGCACGCGACTTTCCGACGCCGAGCCCCTCCAGAACGGCGGGCTCGGTTATCGAAATGTCCTGCGCCGTCGCATATAGAAGGAGCGCGACCGCCGGTTTTTCCACCTTTAATTTCGAGGAAATGCGTCCGATCACCGCCTCGGCCTGGCGGGAGAGGGGGTCGACGTCGATGAAGGCGGCCGGATCGGAGTCGTCGGCGAGCTCCACCGCGGCAAGGCCCTCTCCGCCGGCATTCTCCCACGAGAGGCGCCGCCGGCCGTCGTCGCCCTTCACCGTCCGCGGCTTCCATCCCTTGAGGGAGGCGATCCAGTCGATTACTATGTCGTGGATGCGGCCGGAGGCCGATCCGAAGAGCGTTCCGCACACGAACGAGAAGAGCGACGTCCCCTCCATCTCGAGCCGGTATGCGAAATACGACTTCAGGGGCTTCTTCGCGTCGCGAGAGCCCTTGAGCCTGAAGTACGAGTCGAAGAACGCGACCGGGTCGTCGCCGCCCGCGTCGGCGCGCGAGAAGCCGCTGCGGACGAGCTGTCCGTACATCGCGGACTCAATCTCGGCCCTGAGCGCCGCGGCATGCTCCGGCGAACATCCCGAGACCGAGCATATCTCGAACCACTCGGTCCACGCGTCGTCACCGGCATAGCGCGAATTGGCCATCGGTCACCTCGCGTTGAGCGCCTGCTTGCGCATCCCCTTCCAGAACTTGAGGAAGTCCGCGGCGAGGTCGCGCCCGGCCGCGGCCTCCCAGGCCTGGCGTGTCGCGTCCTCGGGCGAAGCGCCGCCCTTCATCAGCTCGAGATACCTCGGGATGATCTCGCGGTAGGGCTTGAACTCCTCCGATGCGTACGCCCCCTTCTCCAGGAAGTACGTCAGCGCCCACGCCGTGCAGTAGTTGAGGTTGGGGTCGCCGGAATAGAACTGCTGGCGGTTCATGCCGAGGATCTTCCTCATGTGGTTCGCGTACGTCACCGGGTTCCTGGAGACCCACATCGCCCGGTTTCCGGCGTCGAGCACCTTCACGCTGTCCTTGGCCGCGTTGTGGCGGACGTTCTCGAAGAACGTCGCGTGGCCCTCGTTGAACCACATGGCGTGGTCGCCGCGCCCCGTGGCGTAGTGGAGGTACTGGTGGAAGGCCTCGTGGCGCATAGTCGACTGGGCCTCGGACGGATTTTCGGCGGCGATCAGCAGCTCGTCGCGGCTCGGGTCCCAGAGTCCGCTGCTCATCTCGTCGCGGTCCCCCGTGGACGCGCGGTACTCGCGGTATCCGGCGAGCGTCCTGAAGACGCGCACCGTGCCCTTCTCGAGCTTTCTCTGCGGCGGCACGTAGAACTCGTAGCTCTTGCGCATCGCCCCGAGAAGCCGCATGGCGTCCTTGATGAACTTGCCGCCCTTCGCGCGGTCGAGGTCGGTCATGAACTTGTACTCGTCGTTCTCCTCCGTCCACCACTTCATGCTGGACGTGCGGCTCCCGGCGGCGGAGAGCAGGGTGATCGACCGCTCGAAGGTGTTGAGCAGCTTCGTCGACTCCGACTCCTTCACCGGCTCGGCGAAGTCGAACTCCACCCAGTAGCGACGCCCGCCCTTGACGGTCACGAAGCGGCCGGCCCCCCTGCCGCCCCACGCCCTGCGCCACTCGCCTAGCTGCGCGTCGGTGCCCTCGAACTCCTTCTCGAGCTCGTCCAGGCGCTTCTCTATCTCCTCCTTGAACCAGTCCTCGCGCTCGAACGAAGGGACGAGCGAGAGCACGCG
>JAFRJH010000013.1 GCA_017432385.1 Kiritimatiellia bacterium | reverse complement strand
GGAACTGGGTGAACAGCACGGAGAAGACGATGACCGAGCACGAGAGCAGCGTCAGCCGCGGGCTGTACCAGAGCATCACGGCCACCGTTCCGATGAGGGTCAGGATGCCCGAGAAGAGGGACGTCAGCGACGACGAGATGACGTTGGAGATGTTTTCCGCGTCGTTGGTCATGCGGCTGATCAGGTCGCCGTGCGAGTGGTTGTCGATGTAGGCGACCGGCAGGTCGATCGTCTTGTTGAAGAGCTCCGCGCGCATCTGCTTGGTGATGCGGAGGCTCATGCCGGCGCCGCTGTACTCCTGCAGGAGGCCGACGGCGCTGTTGACGACGTAGCAGAGCAGCATCAGGATGAGGAGGCGCGGCAACGCTTCGAAGTTGTGCTGGGTGATGCTGTCGATGGCGCGTGAAAGGAGTCCCGGCGCGATCAGGCCGAGGACGACACTCGCCGTCACGATGGCGAACATCAGAAGGACGCGGCCGCGCTCGTTCGCGAAGTAGGCGAGGAGCCGGCGGAGCGTGCCTTTGCTGTCCTTTGGCTTTTCGATCGGGGCGCCCATGTTGCGGCGGCCGCCGCCGCGGCCCATGCCCATGCCGATGCCCTGCATTTGGGTATTATTGCGGGAGGTGCTGGTCTGGGAACTCATGCCGCACCTCCTTTCTTCATCTGCGAGTCCGCAATCTCGCGGTATTCCTCGCAGGTCTGCATCAGTTCGTCGTGCGGTGCGCAGGCGATGATCGTACCGCCGGAGAGGACCGCGATCCGGTCCGCCCGCATGATCGTGGCGATGCGCTGTGCGATGACGACTTTGGTGATGCCGCGGTAGTGCGTGTTCAGCTCTTTGTAAAGCGCGGCCTCGGTCTTGAGGTCGAGCGCGCTCGTGGAATCGTCGAAGATCAGAATGCCGGAGCCTTTGAGCAGCGCCCGCGTGATGGCGACGCGCTGGCGCTGGCCGCCGGAGAGGCTCATGCCGCCCTCGGCGACCGCCGTGTTGAGGCCGTTCGGCTGCTCCTGGATGAAGCCCCAGCTCTGGGCGGCGCGGGCAGCGGCTTCGATCTCCGCGTCGGTCGCGTCCGGTGCGCCGAGCGTGACGTTGTCGCGGATCGTGGTGCTGAAGAGTTCGTTCTTTTGCGTGACGAAGGCGATCTTGTCGCGGAGCGCTTTGAGGTCGTAGTCCCGCACGTCGATCCCGTCGACCAGCACCTGTCCGCTCGTCACGTCGTAGTACCGCGCGATCAGGTTGACAATGGAGGTCTTGCCGGAGCCGGTCGCACCGATGATGGCGAGGGTCTCGCCCGGGGCGACGGTGAGGTTGATGTCGTGCAGCATCTCCTGCTGGACGCCGGTCGGGTAGCGGAAGTGGACGTCGCGGAACTCGATGGCCGCTGGAGTGGACTTGTCGGTGACCTGGTCGCCGCCGACGATGACCGGATCGGTGTCGAGAATCTCGTTCAGACGCTTGACGCTGGCCATGCCGCGGGACAGGGTCTGGAAGATCATGGCGAGCATCATCATGCCGCTCAGAATCTGCGAAATGTAAGTGACGGCGGCCATGACTTCGCCTGGCTGCATCGCGCCGGCCTTGACCTGGAAGCCGCCGATGTAGATGATCGCGACGGTCGCGAGGTTCAGGATGATGTTCATGACCGGGCGGAGAAACGCCAGCGTCATGAGGATCTTGAACTGCATGTCCGCGAGGTCGGTGTTCGCCTTATTGAAGCGCTCGCCTTCGCGCTTCTCCTGGATGAAGGCCTTGATGACGCGGACGCCCTTGATGTCCTCCTGGACGACCGTGTTCATCGCGTCGATGCGCGCCTGCTGCTCGCTGAACATCGGGTTCACCCGGCGCAGGATGAGGATGATGTCCAGAAGCACCAGCGGGAACGCGCAGGCGACGACGGCCAGGAAGTGCACGTTGAGCGACATCAGCGTGAACGTGCCGACGAACATGAACATCAGGCAGCGGATGAAGCCGCGGACCATTCGGGAGACCAGCCGCTCGACCTGCGACACGTCGTTGGTGACGCGGGTGATGAGGGAGCCGGTCGTGAAAGAGTCGGTCTGCTGGAACGACAGGTGCATGATTTTGTCGAAGCAGAGCTTGCGGATGCGGTTGCCGAAGCCCTGGCTGCAGATGTTGGACGTCGCTCCGGACAGCATGCCGCAGAGTCCGCCCAACAAAACAACGAGGACCATTTTGATCCCCGTTGTCTTAATCAGTGCGATGTCAGGTGTTCCATTGTTGCCAAGACCGAGGATACCGCTGTCGACGATCTCCGCCATCAGCTTCGGCTGGAGCATGTCGACGTAGACTTCGGCGATCATAAAGGCCGCCGCAAGTACTGCGAATATCCAGTATTTCTTCATGTACTTGAACAATGTGGTACCTCTTATTTATTTCTCCTTGAGAAGCGGGAGACTATTCGCCGTCGGTCGTCTCCTCTGTGGTCTCTTCGCCTTCGGACGGTTCTTCCTCCGGTTCGGACATCGGCGTGATGGTGAGCTTTCCGCCGTTGTTGGCGCTGATGAGACCGATCCAGGACTTGCCAGGGTTGAGGTTGAGCGGTACTTCGATGAACTCCGGAATCGGTTCCGGTTCCTCGACCTCTTCGCCTTCTTCGCGCTCAGCCGTCTCGGCAGGCTCGGCTTCATCGGTCGCTTCGGCTTCTTCGCCTTCATCTGGTGGAACGTAAT
>JAFRJH010000140.1 GCA_017432385.1 Kiritimatiellia bacterium | reverse complement strand
CCATCTTCTTCAAATCGACGTTCACGACGCCCCACGGCTCGACGTTGCGCCAGTTCCCGCGCGTGAAGTCGGGGATCGACACCGGCTTCGAGCCCCTGCGCACCGACGTCTCGGTCAGCTCGCACAGGCAGCTCGTCGCCGCGAGGTCGTAGACGTCCATGTCGAGCGGCTCGCCGTTCTGCAGGCACCACGCCCACCTGAGGTCCATGATGAAGTCCATTCCGCCGTGGCCGCCGACCTTCTTCGCCATCTCCGAGACGTCGCGCCACATCGGGTGCATGTACTTCTCGCGCACCTTGGCGGCCTCGGCGTCGGAGAACCAGTTGTGCGCCTTGCGGTCGAAGCACTTCTCCTCGAACGCGCACTGGAACGGGTAGTCGCGGACGATGCCCCTCGTCCCGCTGATGAGGTTGATGCGGCTGTAAGGACGCGGCGAGCTCACGTCGTGCTGGACCATGATCGACTTGCCGTTCACCGTCTTGATGAGCGTCGTGTTCATGTCGCCCATCTCCGCGGGCGGGTCCTTCTTGCGGGGGTCGTCGTCGCGGAGCACCTCGCGCTTGAACTTCTCGAAGTTCACGTTGTGCGGTCCGTTCTCGAGCGAGACGAGGAAGTCGAAGCGGTCGCCGCGGTTGATGCCCATGGTCTGGCAGATCGGCACAAGCCCGTGCGTCGGGTACCGGTTGCCCTTGTGGAGCATGTTCTCCCCGTACCGCCACTCGTGCTCAAGGTTCATGTCGTTGTTGACGGAGGGGATCATCTCGCGCAGGTCGTGTATGTAGGCGCCTTCGGCGTGGTTGATCTCGCCGAACTTCCCGAGGCGCGCGAGGTTGAGCTCGAGAAGCTCGATCTCGCCGTACACGCAGTTCTCGAGCTGCATGCAGGGGAGGCGCCACTTCTCGGACGCCTCGACGAGCTCCCAGCACTCGTCGACCGTGAGCGCGCTGGTGACCTCGACGAGCGGGATCTTGCCGCCGTTCAGCGCGCGGAGCGCCACCGGCTGGTGGAGCGCCCAGGGCGTGGCGCAGTACACGACGTCGCACTCGCCGAAGTCGCAGAGGTCCTTGTAGGCGACGTCGCCGATGTAGCTCCTCGGGACCATCCGGTACTTGTGGTCCGCGAGCCACTTGAGGTTCCCCTCGACCGCGGCGGGGTTCTTGTCGCAGAGCGCGACGATGTCCACGCCGGGGATCATGGAGACGCGGTGGACGGCCGCGGTGCCGCGCTGCCCGACACCAACGAAGCCGACGCGCACCCTCTTGCCCTTCAGCCCCTGGAATGCGTACTCCTGCATCATACCGCCCTGGCCGAATCCGAAACGGTTCATCTGGCAGCCCGCGACCATTGCCGCGGCGCCCATCCAGGCCGTCCCCTTGAGAAAATTCCGGCGGTTCATGTCTGTCCTCATTCGCTTCCCCCCTTCTTTAAGTTGGCACTGCTTCGTCTTCAAAGCAGTTTCAGAAGAATTATAGCAAACCGCCGGGAGCAGGGCAATTATACAGAAGTATAGAAGAGCGCCCGGAATCGACGAACGCGAGGCCGGCCCCGGCTATCAGGCCCCCTCCTGCAAACTGCTTCATGGTGCTGTCCTTTCTTGTTGGCCTTGCCAGGCAGCGCTGCCGTACCGACAAGGCGCCACATGGGCTTTCGGCCGTTATTCTACCAAATCGGGCGTCACGGCAATAGTCACCAAAAGGGTACTCCACGGAAGGCGTGTTCCGCCCCGACAACAGAGGGAAATACGATTGAACGCCCGCGGCGCGAAAAAGGCCGCGGGCGGGCGGGGACGGCCCGAGCCGTCAGTCCTCGGCGGGAACGATTGGCGCGAGCGTCTCGAACTCCGCGGTCGCGCCGGCGTAGCCGGACATGACCTGCTCGAGTCCCGCGCGGACGCGCGGAAACTCCATGTTGAGCCAGAACATGAGCGCGGCGTTCTTGCTCTCGAACTTCTCGGCGGCCTTCACGAACAGCGCGGCGACCACGAGCGCGATCGCGGCGTCCACGAGCTTCCTGGCGGAAAGGTCGTGGTACGTCTTCGCGTCCTCGCGGCCCTTCACGTACGCGATCGCGGCGTCGAGGTCTTCGAGGAGCTTCGTCATGCGGGGATGCTCGTCCTGCCAGTCCTCCTTGCCGAGGATGTCGACGAGGACGTCCTTCACGAGGCCGCCGGTCACGCCCGCGATCGCTGCGACGACCTGGAGCTGCGAAGTGCCCTCGTAGATCGTCGTGATGCGGCTGTCGCGCAGGTACCGCTCGCACGGATAGTCCTTCATGAAGCCCGAGCCGCCAAGGACGGAGATCGCGCCCTGCGCGTTACGCATCGAGAGCTCCGAGCCGTAGTACTTCGCCATCGGCGTGAGCATCTTGTTGAACGCGGCGTGCTTCTTGAGGCGCGCGCGGACGGCCGGGGCCTCCGGCGAGCCCTTGAGCGACTCGAACTTCCTGCCGAGGCCGGCTTCGAGGTCGACGTTCTTCGCCGCGTAGTAAGTGAGGAGGCGGCTGGCCTGGAGCTCGACGGACATCGTCGACATCAGCTCGCGGAGCGCCGGGAACGTGTCGATCGTGACGCCGAACTGCTTCCTCGACGCGGCGTAGTCGCGCGCGGCGCGGTATGCGGCCTCGGCAATGCCCGTACCCTGGGCGGCGATGCCCATGCGGGCGCCGTTCATGAGGGCCATGACGTAGGTGATGAGCCCGCGCTTCCTGAGTCCGATAAGCTTCGCGGGCGCCTCGGTGAAGACCATCTCGCACGTGGGGGAGCCGTGGATGCCGAGCTTGTTCTCGAGGCGGCGCACCTTGACCCACGGGCCCTTCTCGACGAGAAGGCAGCTGAGGCCGCGGCCGTCGCTGAACTCGGGCTCCGTGCGGGCGAGGACGAGCAGCACCTCGCCGCAGCCGTTCGTGATGAAGCGCTTCACGCCGTTGACGCGCCAGACGCCGTCCTTGTCCTGGTAGGCGGAGGTCTTGACGGACTGGAGGTCGGATCCGGCGTCCGGCTCGGTGAGCACCATCGCGCCGGTCCACTCGCCGGTCACGAGGCGCTGAACGTACTCCTTCTTGATGTCCTCGTCGGCGAACCAGTTGATCGTCTCGGCGATTCCCTGGAGCCCGAAGAGGTTCATGAGCCCGGCGTCGCCGCGGCTGACGATGTCGTTGCACGCGGTAAGCACTGTGCAGGGCATGTTGAGGCCGCCGAGGTAGTAGGGAATCGTGACGCCCATGAGGCCGGTCTTCCCGAAGAGCTCGATCGCGAGCTTCATGCCCGGTGCGCGAGTCACGGACCCGTCCTCGTTCAGCGTGTTGCCGACGAGGTCCGTCTCCTCGGCGAGCGGGGCGATGCGGTTCGCCATGATGTCTCCGCAGAGGTCGATCGCGCGCTTGTAGTTGTCGATCGCGTCCGCCGCGTCCTTTGGCGCGAAATCGTACTCCTTCGCGAACCTGAAGTCCTCCTCGAGGAGCGTCGCGACCTCGGTGAGGTCGAGAAGGTCGATGACGTTCTCGATGTCCTTGTTGTCTCTGTAGAAGTTGCCCATTCTGTGTTTCTCCGTACGTGAGGCAGGCAAGACCGTCCTGTCCCGCCGCATATTTGGAATATTATATCAAAAACCGGGCCTCCCATGCGTGATATCCGGCAGACGAATTTCCGCGCCGTGCGCGCGCGGTCCTGCGGCATCCAGCCCCGCCGAATCAGCCGACCGCGAGCCCGAAGGCCCTGCGGGCGTTGTCGCGGTAGATCTTTCGCAGCGTCGCCGCGTCCAGGCCGAGACCGCATATCTTCCACTGCCCGAGCATGTCCGGGAAAGGATGGTCGAAGTACTCGTCCCGAGTCTGGAGGAACCGGTAGTGCGTATGGTAGAAGCCGGCCGCCCGCGCGGGCGGGAACCACGCCTCGAAGTCGGTGCCGAAGAGGACCCGGTCGGCATGGCGCACGATGAACTCCCTCGCGGAATACGGCTGGCGCCCGAGCTGGTCCAGCCGCGCCGCGATGTCGATGTACATGTTGGGATAGCGGACAAGCCAGTCCGACACCCGGCCCAGGTTCTCGGCATACGACCCGACGTGCGCGACCACGAACGTGGTGCCGGGATGGTCGCGGATGACGGCCTCCTGCATCTCCATGTGCTCCTCGAAGCTGAAGATCCCCGGGCGGAAGAACGACCATTCCGGATGCTGCGAGAGGCAGGTGTAGTGCTCGTTCTCGGGCGTTATCGGACGGAAGAAGCACGGAGGATCCGCGACATGTATGACGATCGGGAGGTGCAGCTCTCCGCAGATCGACCAGATGGGCTCGAAATGCGGATCGTCGAGCCGCAGGTTGCGGCCGAAGCACCGCTCGCCGGCAAGCGTCATGTTCTTCCACAACTTGAGCGCGACGCCGCCTCGCGACTTGAAGTCCTCAAGCGTCCGCCGCACAAGATACTCAAAGCCGGGCTCGAGGGCCTTGAACACGTCCACCGACCCGACGGGCACGACCATCCCGCCCGAGGCCTCGAGCTTCCTGCAGAGCCGGTCGAACTCATCGCCCCACAGCAGCTCCAGGCAGAATATCTTCTCGACCCCGAGTCCGCGGAGCATGTCGCACACCCTGGCGGTGTCGAACTTGTCCGCGTAGTCCGGTCCCAGCAGCAGCGGCCCGAAGTGGGCGTGCATGTCGATCACCGGGCAGACCGGCATCTCTGATTCATGCTCCTCGTGCACAAGCTCGCATCGTGCATTCGTCATTTTCCAGCCCCCCCTTCCAGCAGGATCGCCAGGTAGGACGCAAAGGCGTGATTGCAGCTCGCCTCCGGGCGGTCGTGCTCCCACAACGTGCCCGTCGTCTCCGCCATCTTGAGATAGTAGCCGCGGATCTCCCGGGAAACCTGCTCGCCGCGACCCTCTCGCTTCAGGATGATGAGCCGCATCAGGTTCCCGATGAAGGCGTTTGAGGGCCAGACTTCCCTGCAGAATCCCTTCGCCCGCCGCTCGGGGCCAAACTCCTCCGTCAGCCGCTTCCAGAGTTCTGGATGCGTATTCGGCGTGGCGATGCCGTGGAAGAACGCATAGTACTGGCATGTCTCCGTAACGTCCGGATGTTTCGCGTTGTCACGGAACCATACGCCGTCGTACGCTCGTTCCCGTATGAGCGCCTTTAGCTTCTTCGACTGTTCGGCAAGCTCGGGGCGCCCGTAGAGACGAGCCGCCTTGTCGAGCACGTCCGCGTAAGTCATGTTCGAAGGCCAGTTCACGCCGTCCTTGACCAGCTTGGGATCGTTTGCGTGGCTCCACTCCACGAACACCCAGGCCGGCAGGTTCTCAAGGGCGCCTTCCGCGTTCAGGTACTGCGCGTAGAACTTGAGAAGGCCGTCCACGCGCGGACGAAGCATGCCGACCGTCTCCCTGTCGCCCGTCCGGTCGAAGTAGTTCGCAAGCTCGAGGATGAACCACATCGACCAGTTCGGGATGTAGTTCTTGTTGATGTGGTCGCCCGGATAGCACATCGGCACCATCCCCTCGGGGAGATGCGGGAAGCTCTCGGCCAGCGCGAAGTTGCGCAGGAACGTGCGCTCGATCTCGTTCCCCCCCGTGAAGAAATGTTCGGCATGGCCGGTGAAGTAGCTGTCGCAGAGCCAGCCCGCGCGCTCGCGGCTCGGGCAGTCCGTGAACACGTCGACGGCGTTCTGCGCAAACGTCTCGCGCGCCGCCTCGAAGATCTTGCGGTCCGCCGGATCCGCCAGCGTGCATGCGCGCGTCGCGTTCGGGTTCTTGTAGGTGCGCAGCTCCAGCTTCTCGACAACCGCCTCGCCCTCCAGCATGACAACCTCGGCGAACTTGAAGGTGTACGGCTCGAACGACTCGAACTCGTACGCACCCGGCTCCTTCACGTCCCACAAAAGAACGTTGTTGCATCCGAACCGACCAAGGAAATCGAGCCTGCCGTCGACGAGAATCTCGTCGAATCCGACGAGCAGCCGCCCCGGCTTCGCCACATCCACCTTGAGCCGCAGGAATCCCGTGTTGTTGATCGCGCCCTCATAGCGGACGCCCCGCGTCGCATCGACCTTCGCCACCGCGCCTTCGAACTTCGCCACCGGCTCGATCGTCCGTTTCCACCAGTCGACCGAGGGGTGGTACTTCAGCTCGGCGCTTGGATAGGTGCGACCCAGGAAGCTCGACTTCTCGTCCCAGAGATGCGGCGCCTCGCCAAGGTCTCCCGTCCGCAGGTTGACCGAGAGGATTTCGGTCGGACGATAGCTGCCGTCGATCTCGAACTTCGGATACGGCGAGCCGCGCTCGAGAAGCTTCACGCGCGGCGCATTGGCTATGATGAGCGACTTGCCCTTAAACCCGTCACGCTTCCAGGATTCCCAATGGTCGTGCCGGGGCACTTCGTAGACCTCGCTCTGTGCCCGCTGGAGACTGTAGCGCTGGGCCTTGCGGACGCGCTCCGTGAAACTGGCGTTCCACTCTCCGTCCCCAGTCGCCCGCAAGACCTTGCCGTCCGCGAGCACCTCGGCCTGGAGAAACGGCGTGTGCTCGACGATGTAGTAGGTCGTCGTATTGTAGGCGACGCCCACGATGCCCAGCCGGTTGTCGCCCTTGCGCGCGACGCGCGAGAGGTCCCACTCGTCCATCCGGAACCATCCGTGCGGACCGCGCGCAGGACCATACGCGGCGAACTCGCCGTTCACGAACACCTTGAAGATGGAGCAGCCTGCAAGCCGCAGCCGGAGCGGCGCCTTGCCGTCCCACTCGAAGTGGGACGCAAAGGCGACGGACGAGTTTATCTCGCCCTTCTCAGCCGCGGTCCAGATCGGCTCCGCGGCGTCGAACTGCACCGCATGCGCAAAACATGCGGACAGAACGACCGCCAGCGTCAAATTACCTCTCTTTGCCATGCCGCCTGCATTATACATCATGACCCCCGCGGTTGAAAACCCCTCCAGATGGAGGGGAACGGGGGCGTCACTCCCCGCCGCCAGACGGCAAAGTGTTTTGGAGTTAATCGTCGCCGAAGATGATGCTGTACTTGAAGAACATCTTGGCGGGGATTGGGTCGAAATTAGGATAGCAAATCCCAGTGACGGCATCTACCGGCAACTTGACTGCATTGTCCCAGTCCGTGAGGTCTTCGGTCGCCTGCACCGTCACCGCCGCGCCTTCGGTGTTCACTATGGGCGGGAGTTTCACGTATGGCTTTCCGTCCGTATCGAAGCCGATGCCAAGCAGCGGCTCGGTTAGGTCGGCGGGGCCGATCGATGGATCGATCCCAAAGACGTACCGCACTCCCGCCGGAATGCCGTTCACCATGTCTTCCGGTTTCGGCATATCTTCCGGTTTCGGTTCGTCGGTGATGCCGACGTCATTCAGCCAGAGCTCGTACGCGCTGAAGAGCGTCCGCAGGTACGGATACGTCTCTTCGTCGATCTTCCAGACGTCGTCGAAGTCGAGGGCTGCGAAGGACTCTTTCCGCCACATCTCCTCGTCGCCGAGCGGCGTGATGCCGTCGTAGTCGTCGGAGCCGCTACTCGTGCCGGCGGCCTTCAGGTTGTTCTCGGTGTCCTCATAGTAGGAACCCGTGACGAGACCGGAACTGGCCAGGCCGACGAACGCGCCGCGATAGTGCCCACCATCGCTCGAGACGTAGCTGTAGCACCAGGAGGTGTCGATTCGGGCCGCCTTCGACACGCCGCCCGCGAAGCCGCCGACATTGTCGCCGTCGCTGCTCACAGACGATTGGGCACTCGAGTCCGCAATGAAGCCGCCGCCGTGGTTGCCGACGAAGCCGCCCGTGTACGACTTGCCGGACTCGTTCGCCACATAACTTTCCACGCAGCAGCGGAGAATGACGGGCGCGTCTGCGGTGTAGCCGACGAAGCCGCCGGTGTTGACGCTGTTTGTATTCCAGACTTCTCCGACGAACCAGCAGCCGTCCACTAGAGACTTGGAGTCAATCTTGCCCGCGAGACCGCCAACGCCGACGTCCTCCAATCCGGAGTCGGCCGGACCGCCGGTGACATAACCATCCTCCACCTGCACGCCGCCCACGCGGCCGCCGTTGATCTTGCCGAAGAGTCCCGCATACTTGTCCGTGGTGTTGATGTAGAAGTTGCTGATCTTGTGGTTCTGTCCGTAGAACTCGCCTTGGAATGGGTTTCTGTAGTCGCCTATTGGCTCGATGGTCTCGCCGTTGAAGTCGATGTCCGCCGTCAGCACATAGCTGCCCGAGGGGTTGTTCGTGACGGCGAGCAGTTCCTCGGGAGTCGAGATCGGAATCATCGCGCTGGACTTGGCGCGCTTCGGCGCTTCAGGCCAGCCATCGGAGAGTGCCTTGATCTCCGCCTGCGTGAGCCTGCCGCCCGTGATGACCGGGTCGTTCCCGCAAAACGGACGCGGCCCGTTGGCGTAGGCCGAAACCGCGCAGTTGACATTCGTTCCCCTCACGTGGTGGCCGATGAACGAGCCAATGTCGCCGCCCGTGCCCCACACGGCGCCGGAACACCAGCAGCCGTCGATTATCGCATCGTCGTGGGCGAGCCGCCCGATGAAGCCGCCATAGTAGCTTGCGGCGGAACGTACGTCGCCGCGCGCCACACAGTTCGAGATCACGGCTGGCGCATAGACATAGCCGATGAAGCCGCCCGTGCTGCCGGAACCGCTGACGAAGCCGTCCGCACGGCAGTCGACGATTCGATTGACCGCGCTGCCGCCGGCGCAAGCCCCGACCAGGCCTCCGGCGTAGGAGTTGGTCGCCGCGATCTCGACCGTCGCGATGCAGTTGCTGATGAGAGTTCCGCCCGTGATGCATCCAACGAGTCCGCCAACATACTGCTTGCCCGCGACCGTTCCCGAGACGGAGACGCCCTCGATTGTCGCGCCGTTCGCGCAGCCGAAGAGTCCGCGATAGTCGGCACCCGACAGGCTGTTCGTGCAGAAGAGGTTGCGGATGGAGTGGTCGTTGCCGTGGAGCGTGCCGGTGAACGGCGCGGAAACATTGCCGATCGGCGTCCAGTCCGCGCCGCCGAGGTCGATCTCCGCGTCAAGCGCGTAAGAGCCGCCAAGGTCATTCGCGATGGCCGCAAGCCCTTCGCGCGTAGTGATGAGAGTTGGCTCGTTGCTGATGACCGGGCCGGCGTTGATTTGTTCGCCCCTGGCGCATGCCGCAAGGCCGGCCGCCGCCGCGAATATTGCGAGAGCATTCATCACTCTTCCTCTCCCGGATCTTCCCACGGATCTTCGGCCTGCGGGGGCCCAATGGCGGCCTTGAAGAACTTCTCCGTGACATAGGAGGTGTCAATGGTGGCGGTCACGGACTGCGTGACCGGGCCATCAACCTTTTCGGTGTCGAAGATCGAATCGCCGTCGACGAAGTCGATGATCTCATTCGAAATCGGGTCGACATAGAAGCCCTCGGCGAGGTCATCCGCGCCGTAGAGATAAAGCTCGCCATTGATGTACCCCAGCGGCGACTGGCGCACGAGCTGCACCGTGACGGAGACGTGATCGTTGCTGACCGAAAAGTCCGTGATGCTGAGCGCACCGCCCGGATTCACCGCCGTCAAGTCGCAGTTGAGCAACCAGCACTCGTACAGCTTGTCCGTGGCGGCGATGATAGTGGAGGCGTCGTCCGCACCGCCGAACCAGCCATAGGGCTCGCCCGTCGTGTTGGCGTACGTGGTGACGCCGGCGTCCAGCGCGTAGGCCCAGTCGTTCATCTCGCCGGGCGTGACGCTGACAGCCGACTCGAACGTCGCGCCATAGTACTGCACGTCATCGGCCGATGCCGACCCGACGGCAAACACAAACGAAAGCGCAACTGCGCCGCCCAGGAAAATCCTGGTATTCATGCTGTCTTCCTTCATTGTTTCATAATTATAGCAGATTGCCGCTGCCGAAGGAACGGGGACATTGGGGACCGAGATAGCCGAGGTGGCTGGCCGTCGCCAATGTCCCAAATTGTCCCCACCGTCCCCATTCTCCCCTTCTTCAGCGCACCGAGGATCATCTGCTTGATCATCAGCAGCTCCTCGAGCATGTTGTGGTGATCTTCCGTGGGATAGACTAGCCCTTCGGCGAACTTGCCGGCTACCGAAAGGACGGCATAGAGCGTGCCGACGAACAGCCGCTTCTCCGAGACGCGGATGTCGAGCGTGCCGTCATTCATCGCCTCGGTAGATCGTGCGGACATAAGGCGGAATCCCGCCTCCAGTATCCTCGCTCGTTTGGCGGCCCGTTCAATCGCATCTTTCGCAGCGTCACGCATGGCCAATCTGATAGTTTGACTATCAGATGTATCAAAACTCCGCCGCTCCGTCTCCATCCCTATGAAAAAAGTTGCTCCTCGGCTATTTTCCGGCCGGATCGGCGATCTGGATCGAGACCTTCCCGGGGGGGCGCACGGCCTCGCGCACCTCATTCTGGCCCTCCGGACCGATCCAGAAGTACCATGCCACGGCGAGGACTGCCGCCAGCAGAAGAAGCGAAACAAGGAACTTCAGGCGGCTCGACCAGGACGACTCCCCCCTGTGCGCCTTGCGCTTCTTGCCGCTTTTCCCGGATGTTTCGACCTTCTTCCCCGGCTGGATGCTGAGCGGGTGTATGCCCTTTTCCGTCAGGATCGGATAGACGTCGGTGCGGCTGTCCGCCACAACCTCCATCATCTTCGTCGCGCCGTCCTTGTCGCGGTATATGATCGTCCAGGTCATTTCGCCGCCCCTCCCTTGAGGGGCTCGATCCTGAGCGTCCACTCCACCGGAGCGTTCGGATCGAAGCGGTATTTGCCCATCGTAGAGGGACCGCACGACGAGCCGCCCAGTCCGGTCTGCCGGACGTCGAGATTGAGGCATATCTCGTCATGCGGGCGCGGCGGCGCGTAGACGCGCTCCTGTCCGTTGCGGTGGCGGGCATGCTCGAAATCCTCCCACGTGTAGTGGAGCGCCTGCATGAACATCGGCTCGGACGCGCTGAACCTGACGCCGCGCCCCTGCCTGTCGGAGAACTCGGCCCACCTCACGCCGCACTTGAAGCCATTGTCCTGCGGGCGCACGTATTCGACGTACTGGTCGGCGACGGTAGACTCGTAGATGCCGATGAAACTCGCCGTGCAGCGGTCGACATAGTTCTCCCAAGGACCGCGTCCGTACCAGCGCATACGCTCAAGCCGCGGCGCGAGGCGCATCTCCAGTCCCAGCCGCGGAAGCGCCGCCGGCATCCTCCCGTACGGAACGACGCGGTTCTCAAGCGCCACCGACCCGTCCTGGCCGAACTTCCAGAGGCACTCGTGCCTGAAGCCTGCGCCCTTCGCCCCGGTGACGTCGACGACGATCCTGACCGCGTTCGTCAGTATCTCGACCGATTCCGCATGGTAGGCGAGCTGCGTGAGACCCGAGCCGGAGAAGCTCTTCGCCTTGTCCACGCCCCAGCCGCCGCCGTTGCGCATCCAGTTGTCGTTGTCGACAAAGGCGCGGACGCAGCCGAGCTTCGGTCCGCCGATCACGCCCGGGCACGGATCGTCGACCACCGTCACGCCCCTCATGATCAGCGTCGAAAGGCATCCCGTCCTCTTGTCGAAGATGGCCGTCGTGCGCGCGAGCTCGACGGTGAGCCTGTCGGAAAGGTTCTCCACGGCCATCAGGAACCGCGGCTCGCCCTCGTCATCCCCGGCGTCCTTCGCGTCCTTCTGCGCCGCGGCGGGCGGCGGAAGCGCGAGCGGAACCTGGTCGCGCGCGACTGTCCAGCCGGCCTTCGCCCACGGCTCGTCGGACTTCGTCGCGAAGGCGAAGTTCACGAAATGCTCCTTCTTCGGATCGAGCGTCGCCTTCGCCGCCGCGATGCCGGGCACCGCGAGTTCGCACCGCGAGAGCGGGGCGAGATGCGGAACCTCGACCTCGCCGCGCGCGACCTCGACGCCGTCCTCGACCAGCGACCAGCGGCCGGAAAACTCGTCGGCCCACGTGAAGAGGAACCGGTTCCAGAGCTCGAACGCGCCGTCCTTGCCGGAAACCACCAGGTTGCGGTGGACGTGTCCCACCTCGACAAGCTTGGGCGTCACGTTCCTGAGGGAATCGATCACGCCGTTGCAGCAGAACGGGCCGTCGTTCGGCTGCTCGTCGAAGTCTCCGCCGAACGCGCGGTAGCGCTCGCGCACGCCGGTCTTCGGGTCGACGCGGTCCGTGTACTTCCAGACGTCCTGGTCGATCCAGTCCCAGATGCATCCGCCGGTGAGCGCCGGATACCGGTAGATGACGTCCCAGTACTCCTGGAAGTTGCCGATCGCGTTGCCCATCGCGTGCGCGTACTCGCACATGATGTGGGGCTTGCCGGCAGTATGCCCGGAGATGGCGTACCCCTCTCCGCCGCCCTCGCCGGCGAGGCTGTCGCCGGGCTTCGCGTCGCCGAGCCTGCCGCGTTTCTCAAGCCATTCCACGGACGGATACATGGTCGAATCGATGTCCGCGTCGGAATTGCCGCGTTCCCAGTGCAGGGGGCGCGTCGGGTCGACCTTCCTTACGGCCGCCATCGCGTGGCGGAAGCAGTCGCCGTGCCCCGTCTCGTTGCCCATCGACCATAGGGTCACCGAGGGGTTGTTCCGGTAGAAGACGGCCTGGCGCTCGTTGCGCTCCACGATCGTGTGGTCGAACTCGGGGAAGAGCCCGAGGCCCTTGTCTCCGTAGCCGGGCTCGTGCCCCTCGACGTTCGCCTCGGCGATCACGTATAGCCCGTAGCGGTCGCAGAGGTCGTACCAGAGGTGGTGGTCGGGATAGTGGCAGGTGCGGACCGTGTTGATGTTGTACCGCTTCATGAGCGTGATGTCCTTCAGCATGTCCCCGAGGCTAACCGCGCGGCCGTTCTCGGGGTTCGTCTCGTGGCGGTTCACGCCCTTGAACTTGACCGGCTTCCCGTTCACGAGAAGCGTGTTGCCGACGATCTTCTGCTCCTTGAAGCCGACCTTCTTCGCGCGGATGTCGCCGCCCTGCCTGATGACGAGCGTGTAGAGGTAGGGCTTCTCGGCGGACCACAGGTTCACCGCGGCGAGCCCGAGCGACGGCTTCCCGCTGCCGAGGGTCCCGACCGGCCTCTTCGCCGCGTCGTACAGCGTCGCCGACCATTCGCCGTCGATTCCGCCGACGGAGAGCTTCGCGGACCTGTAGTCGCCGCCGACCTCGGCCTTGACCGCGAAGTCCCATATCCCGTCCTTCGGCTTCGCCCAGAGCGTGACGTCGCGGAAAATGCCGGAGAAGCGGAACATGTCCTGGTCCTCGAGGTAGCTGCCGTCGCACCAGCGGAAGACCTGCACGGCGATCGTGTTGTCGCCGTCCCTGAGCGCGGACGTGACGTCGAACTCGCTCGGAAGCTTGGAATCCTCGGCGTAGCCGACGGACTGCCCGTTCACCCACACGTAGTACGCCGAGTACACGCCGTCGAAGCGGAGCACCACGTCGCGGCCCTTCCAGCCCTCCGGCACCCTGAACGTGCGGCGGTAGGACGAGACGGGGTTGTAGTCGTCCGTCCCGCTGTAGCGGTCGAGTATCCTCGGCCACTCCATCTTGTGCGGATACTTTACGTTTGTGTAGCCTGGCGCGCCGTACCCGCGCATCTCGACGCAGGAGGGGACGTCGATGACGCCCCACGAGGTGTCGTCGAAGCCCTCCTTCCAGAAGTCCGCGGGGCGCCGCGCAGGGTCGCCGACCCACCTGAACCTCCAGTTCCCGTTGAGGGACATCCTGTACGGCGTCGCGGGCTCGAGGTCGTCCGTCAGCGCCGACGCCTCGTCCGCGAGCGGCATCGCGTATGTGCGGGCGGGAAGCCTGTTCCGCGAATTGATCGCGAGGTTCTCCCAGTCGTTCGTCTCCGCGGCCCCGGCCGCTCCCGCGGCGAGAAGCGCCGCCGCTATGATTCCAGTCATGTAGTCACTCCTGTTTAAGATGTATCCTGTAATTTTAGCAAATAGCGCCGCGGGTGTAAATGGAACGGGGCTAGTCACGCACGGAGCGGGCGAGGGCCGCGCACCATACGCGCCACGCGCCGGCCTCCTTCAGGACGCGCGCGCACTCCGAGAGCGTCGAGGACGTAGTCATCACGTCGTCCACGACGAGGAGCGTCCGCCCCCGGACGAGCTCCGGACGCCGCACGGCGAAAGTCCCCTTCGCGTTCTCGCGCCTCTCCTCCTCCGAAAGGCCGGCCTGGCGCTTCGGGCTCCCGACCCGGCGGAGCGCGCGGGGGAGATGCACGCGGTCAAAACGCCGCGCCAGCTCCGCCGCAAGGTACTCGCTCTGGTTGCATCCGCGGTTGATCCGCCTCGAGAGCGTCGAGGGGACGGGCATCACCGCGTCGATCTGCGCTACGTCGAAGCGCGCCGCGAGCGCAGCCTCCATCCAGTCCGCGAAGTCCGACCTGAGCCACAGGTGCTGCCGGAACTTGTAGGAGTGCACCATCTCGCGCACGGCGTCCTCGTAGCTCGCGGCGCTCGCGGCGCGGTCGAAGGCGGGGCGAGTCGACGGACGCCGGCAGACCTCGCAGAGGAACTCCGCTCCCTGGCCGGCGACGGCGAGGCCCCATACGCGGCAGCAGCCGGT